>JBDLIZ010000050.1:0-17070 GCA_039714615.1 Pseudomonadota bacterium
GTGCTTGATTAGCAGTAATTGGATATGTTGTGTCAGACGCGAGGTGTCTAGTCCTGTTACAGCTCGCGTATTCGGGGTTGTGAGAAAACTTCATTATTCGGTCTCCCGTTCTTCCGTTGAAACTGAGAAAACCGATAAGAGGGCAAAAATACAAACCGCGGCAAAGACTCTGCCAGTGCATCAAAAGGCTGGTGACGAGTCCCGTAATCGCTTTTAAAAACGTTCGGGAACTGCTGAATCTTTGGTAATCCCGCTATCATAGGGCGCGGTGCCCCTTAGACCGGAGATTTTGCGTTTCCACTCTTTCGTAGTGGGTTGCCATTATCAGTGCTTGAATTAGTGAATTGGGCAAAGTATCAGCGGTTAATAATTTACATAGTATGTTCTCCTTGAGGAATATAGTGTTGAGTGGACGCCTCTAACATGTCTTTACAAAGATTATGGAAGACCAGTCAGAGCTGCCACCCTCGCTCTGTCGGTATGCAGTGTGACAACCTGAGCATTTGGGGCTATTTGGAGGCCGAAGGTGGGTTATCGAGGGGATGAAGGGTTCGAACGATGTCCAGAGAAATCACGAAATAGGGAGTAATACAGTGATCGGAATTTGGGGTTTCGAGTAGGCTGGAGACTTCCCTGACCGTAGGATAACGTCAGTTCTGGATAACTACACCGTTACTTCCAACCACGCCCACCTGTTGGTGGCTGACGGAGAGAGGAAGGTGATTCCGAAAAGCCTTCAGCTGGTTGCAGGAAAAACGGCCCAGGAGTTCAATCGCAGGAAAGATCGAAAGGGCGCGTTCTGGGAAGATAGATACATGCAACTGCGATAGAGACAGGCGAGTATTTTCTCCGTTGTCTGGTCTACATCGATTTGAATATGGTCAGGAATGGCGTGGTGAAACAACCTTCTGCGTGGCAGCACGGGGGTACTAACGAGATTCAGAACTCGCCGCAGAGATACGCTTTGATTAATCGCGAAAAGCTTATTGCCTGTTGTAGTCTCTACGAACTGAAAGAATCAGGAGCGGCTTACAGCGTCGTTTTCATCCCTGAAAATGGGCTTCTAAGCGTTGAAAATGCGTTCTATTGGAACGAATTATCCGAGTAATCAATTGCTTAGCTTGGTCCGACCGTAAATATGAACGTCCAACATTCCTACACATGGTGATCCCTGCCTTCTCGATCGCCTAAGTCCGACCGGTTCCTAGACGAACGTATTCCGTGCCGTGGCATTTCGGGCAAGGGGGAATATGCCCAGTTTTGCGGAATCTGATAAGTTCTCCACAGGCTCGGCACTCTAAGGTTCCCGGGGCGCTGATTTCTCCACAGTGGTAAAGGCGAGGACTACGGGCGCTAACCGCCAGCTGCGCCAGTTCTACGCGGGTTTGGTCGGCGACCTGGCTTATCAGGTCCACTACTTTGGCCTCGATCAGTTCCATATCCATGTGAAACCACGATTTCAGCTCTGAGCCCGTATCGTTTAGATGTTCGGCAAATTCGTGGATATCCCGTTGCAGGTATTGGCCTACCTTTTCCGCCTCCTCACGGGAAATCTCACCCAGTTCTACAGCCTTTTCTCTAGCGATTTGGATGGCATGTTCCAAGGGTGGAACGGTTTTGTGCTCGGCGGTATCGAGAGCATGTCTCACCCGTTCCATCATCCGATCATAGGCCTGAATCAGTCTCTCTTTAGTATCTAATGCACTCATAATAAGCACTTCGTTTATATTCGCTTGCAGCGAATCAAGATCACCACGACCCCGATAGTTAAATTATAGCTCAGTTAGCGTAACTGTCCGCTTGTTACTTTACCATAGCCGCTGCTATCCTTTGAGCACTTGCCACAACGCACCCGAACCATGAAACAGACTTACGACCCAACAGAGATTGAATCAGAGGCTCAGCGCTATTGGGAGGACCACAAGAGCTTCAAGGCCGTGGAGGATCCTAGTAAAGAGAAATTCTATTGTCTCTCTATGTTTCCCTATCCCAGCGGACGCTTGCACATGGGGCACGTGCGCAATTATACCATTGGTGATGTCTTTAGCCGCTATCAGCGCATGCTCGGTAAAAATGTCATGCAACCCATGGGCTGGGATGCCTTTGGTCTGCCGGCCGAGAATGCCGCGCTAAAGCGCAATGTCCCACCTGCTCGGTGGACCTATGAGAATATCGATTACATGCGCGATCAGCTCAAGCAATTGGGCTTCGGATATGATTGGGATCGGGAGCTGGCGACCTGCACGGCGCGGTATTACCGGTGGGAGCAATGGCTATTTACCAAGTTGCATGAAAAGGGATTGGTCTATAACAAAAAGGCGGTCGTGAATTGGGATCCGGTAGATCAGACGGTTTTGGCCAACGAACAGGTGATCGACGGCCGGGGCTGGCGCTCGGGTGCCTTGGTGGAGCGACGCGAGATTCCGCAATGGTTTCTGAGGATTACGGTGTTTACCGAGCAGTTGCTTGCTGATCTAGAAAAACTGGAAGGCTGGCCGGAGCGGGTGTGTACCATGCAGCGCAACTGGATAGGACGATCCGTCGGTGTGGAACTGGTCTTTGAGGTTGAGGGTGAGACTGAACCGCTTACTGTATATACCACCCGCCCGGACACCTTGATGGGTGTGACCTATGTGGCCGTGGCGCCCGAGCATCCCTTGGCAGAGAAGCTTGCGTCCGTAAACCCACCCTTGAAGAAATTTTTGGCCGAATGCCGGCAGACTCGCGTGGCCGAGGCGGATATGGCTACCTTGGAGAAAAAAGGAGTGGATACGGGCCTGCAGGTCCTGCATCCCATCACCGGTGAGCGGGTACCGCTCTGGTGTGCCAATTTCGTATTGATGGAATATGGGGCCGGTGCGGTGATGGCGGTTCCCGCCCATGATCAGCGCGATTGGGAGTTCGCCCACAAGTATGGTCTGGCGATAAAACAGGTCATATTTCCCATTAATGAGGCTCAAGGAGCGGATATCGACCAAGCGGCCTTTGTCGATAAGGGCGTATTGAAGAATTCTGGTGAATTTAATGGTCTGAACTCAGATGAGGCCTTTGATGCAATAGCCGATCAGCTGGAGCGAAACGGCAAGGGGCGGCGGCGTGTCAACTATCGATTGCGCGACTGGGGCGTCTCCCGACAGCGCTATTGGGGTTGCCCTATCCCGATTGTCTATTGTCCCGACTGCGGACCGGTGGCAGTGCCCGAAGATCAGTTGCCCGTGGTATTGCCGGAACAGGTGAAATTTGAACAAATAGGTTCCCCATTGCGCAATATGCCCGAATTTTATGAGACGAATTGTCCCAGCTGCGGCACCGAGGCCAGGCGGGAAACCGATACCTTCGATACTTTTTTCGAGTCCTCCTGGTACTATGCGCGTTATTGCTCCCCCGATGCCGATCAGGTCATGGTGGATGAACGCGTCGATTATTGGTTACCGGTAGATCAATATATCGGTGGTATCGAACACGCCGTGCTGCATCTGCTCTATGCACGGTTTTTTCATAAGCTGATGCGTGATGAGGGCTTGGTCAAAGGGGATGAGCCCTTTGCTCGGTTGCTTACTCAGGGTATGGTGCTCAAGGATGGGATGAAGATGTCTAAATCCAAGGGTAACACCGTGGATCCTGAGGGACTCATCGAAAAGTTTGGTGCCGATACGGTGCGCTTGTTCGTTATGTTCGCTGCCCCCCCAGACCAGTCTCTGGAATGGTCTGACACAGCTGTCGAAGGAGCCTTTCGCTTTCTAAGACGGTTGTGGAATCAGGTTTATCATCATATCGTTGCGGGGAGCATCGATAAGGGTTCCCATGATGAGTTCAACGAATCCCAACAGGCCATGCGGCGGAAACTTCATGAAACCATCGCTAAGGTCAGCGACGATGTCGGGCGTCGTCACACCTTTAATACCGCCATTGCCGCAAACATGGAGTTGCTCAATGAATTGGGCCGTTTCAAGGATGACACGCCGGCGGGCAGAGCCATAATGCAGGAAGCGCTTGAGGCCATAGTGCTGATGCTCTCACCCATCGTACCTCACATCGCACACAGCCTGTGGAAGGCCTTGGGTCATCATCGCACACCGGTTATCGATAGCCCTTGGCCCACGGTGGATAAGGCTGCCCAGGAACAGAAGAGTATTACTCTTGTTGTCCAGGTCAATGGCAAGCGACGTGCACAGATCTCGGTCCCTGCGCAAAGCGACCGGCCTAAGATCGAGCAGGCCGCACTCACCAATGAAAACGTACAGCGGTTCATGGAGGGCAAGACATTGCGCAAGATTATCGTGGTTCCGGGGCGGTTGGTAAATGTCGTCGTGCATTGAGGGCAGGTGAGATGAACGGTGCACGGTGGGTGAACCTTCAAGGCGGACTTGGGTCCACGTTAACGCGCAGTGTGATCTTGTTGTTGGTGATCTCTCAGTGGGGATGTGGATTTCAATTGCGAGGGGCCGCGGATCTTGCGCCCGAGCTTTCCCGGACCCAGATCCAGGGCGTATCGCCCTACAGCGATTTTGCCGCCAAGTTGCGTCAGCAGCTTCGTGCCAATGGTGTTCAGGTCGTTGATTCCAAGGAACAGGCGATGGCTATTCTGCGTATTACTAAAAATAAGAGTGGTCGGCGTGTGTTATCCGTGGGTGACAACGGCAAGGTTCGAGAATACCAGCTATTCTCGGTGCTATCCTTCGAGGTTAGAGGGATGAATAAAGAGCGGTTGCTAAAAAATCAGACCATTAGACTGACCCGAGATTTTGTCTTCAATGAAAATGATGTGTTGGGAAAGTCGCAAGAGGCCGAGTTGCTGCGACAGGATATGGAGGGGGATCTCATCAGGCTCATGCTATATCGCCTGCAATCAGTAGGGAAGAGTTAGATGCTATGCCTTTTGAAAACTCAAAGGCTACGCATATCACTTCAACATTGCGGATTGCCGTTGTCGAATCAGGGTCAGAAAGCAGTTCTTTTCTCGGTGATTAATCTTGCGGGATGAGAATTAACCCTGGACAACTTGAACGACATCTTCAGCAGGGCTTGAAGCCAGTGTACTTGCTGTGTGGAGATGAGCCCTTGCAGCTTATGGAGGCTGCCGATCTTATCAGGGATTTTGCCAAACAAGCTGGCTACACCGAGCGTGATGTCGTGTTCGTGGAGTCCGGTTTTGATTGGCGGGAACTGGAACATATTTCCGGGAACCTCTCCTTGTTCTCCGAGCGTCGTATAATCGATCTACGATTGGCGTCGGCGACCCCGGGCAATGACGGATCAAAGGCCTTACAATCCTACGCAGGACACCCTCCGCGGGATACCTTGTTGTTGTTACAAATGGGTAAGCTGGAGCGCAATGCCTTAAGCAGCGCCTGGTTCAGAGCCTTGGATCAGGCTGGAATCGTGGTTCAAGTCTGGCCATTGAACAACAGGCAAGTCAGAGATTGGGTCTCCAACCGGTTACGCCTTGCCGGGATGCAAGCCGATGATGAGGCGGTGAGATTATTGGCGGCTCGAGTGGAGGGTAATCTGCTCGCTGCCAGACAGGAGATCGATAAGCTCAGTCTGCTCTTTGGCCGAGGTCGGTTGGACGCCAAGGACATTTACGAGGCCGTCGTCGATAGCGCGAGGTTCAATGTTTTTGACCTGGCCGATGCTGCACTGGCGGGCGATACCGGTCGCTCTGTTAAGGTCCTGAATGGACTGCGCGCTGAAGGTGTGGCGCCGCCTTTGGTGCTATGGTCCCTGACCGAGCAAGTCCGCGGTCTGGTTGCCATGTCCTTTGACCTGGAGCGGGGTGCAACACTGAGCCAGGTTACACAATCGCAATGGCAACGACGCAAGTCGCTGGTCACCAAGGCCTTGACGCGCCATCCCTATTGCGTTTGGTGTCGGTTGCTGCGCCGCTGCGCCCAGGTGGACAGGGTGATAAAGGGAGCGGATAACAAAGACAGGGAATGGGAGGAATTGTTACAATTGGTGCTACAGATGTGCGGCCAGCAGGTACTTGAGTACCATCCCCGTACTGCCACCAGAGTAGAGAGATGAGCGCAACAAACGAAACCATAGGATTCGATATACCAAGCTACATGGCCTCGGTAGGTCGCCAGGCCAGAGCCGCTGGGCGGCTCTTAGCTCGTTCCGGAACCGGTGTGCGCAACGAGGCGCTAAGGGGCATTGCGGATACCATTGAATCCTCGGTGCTCGAATTGAAGCAGGCCAACCGGCATGATCTTGAGACGGGCAGGGCGCGGGGACTGAGTTCGGCATTATTGGATCGACTCACCCTCACCGATAGCCGGATTGCGGCGATGGCGCAGGGTTTGCGGCAGATTGCTGAGTTGCCTGATCCGGTGGGCGAGGTGAGCGATTTGAAATCCAGGCCTTCGGGGATCCAGGTCGGGCGTATGCGAGTCCCCTTGGGGGTCATCGGAATCATCTATGAATCGAGACCGAACGTTACGGCCGATGCCGCCGGTTTATGCATAAAATCCGGCAACGCCTCTGTCTTGCGCGGGGGTTCCGAGGCGATACATTCGAATCAGGCCATTTCCCGATGCATCAAACAGGGGCTGGAGCAGGCCGGTCTACCCAGTGACTCGGTTCAGGTCATTGAGACGACCGAACGCAGTGCAGTAGGGGAACTGCTGCGTATGGTGCAGTACGTTGATGTCATTATACCGCGTGGTGGCAAGGGTTTGATTGAGCGTATCAGCCAGGAATCGCGGATTCCCGTTATCAAGCATTTGGATGGCATCTGTCATGTGTATATCGACGACAAGGCCGATCTGGATATGGCAGTGAGCATCGCCCATAACGCCAAGACCCAGCGTTATGGGGTCTGCAATGCCATGGAAACACTGTTAGTGGCAGAGGCGGTTGCCGCGGTGCTGTTACCTCGCTTGCAATCGCTTTTTGAGCGCGACCAGGTAGAGCTGCGAGGCTGCCAAAAAACCAGACAGATACTTGGGGACATCGAGCCGGCAACCGAGCAGGACTGGTCTACTGAGTATCTGGCCCCCATCTTGTCGATTCGGGTGGTGGCGGATATGGACGAGGCAATGGATCATATTCAAACCTATGGTTCACATCATACTGACAGCATTATTACGGAGGACTACTCAAGATCCTGGCGCTTTTTGCGCGAGGTGGATTCCAGCTCGGTGATGGTCAATGCCTCGACCCGATTTTCAGATGGTTTTGAATACGGTCTGGGGGCGGAAATCGGAATCAGTACCGATAAGCTTCATGCCCGCGGACCGGTTGGCTTGGAGGGTTTGACCAACCAAAAATTCGTGGTTATCGGCAACGGCAATGTGCGCCAGTGAGGCCTCATCTGGTTACCGCTGCTAGGTTTACGATGCAATGATTGGCATCCTGGGTGGGACCTTCGATCCTATCCATTTCGGCCATATCAAACCGGTGCTGGAACTACTGCAAAGGTTTCCTCTGGACGAGATTCGGTTTATCCCCTGTCGTATACCACCCCATAGGTCGAGACCATCGGCCAGCCCTGAACACCGCTGGGCTATGCTTAATATCGTGGTCAGAAATCAACCGGGATTAACCGCCGATGACAGGGAATTCAAACGAGAGGGGCCATCCTACACCGTCGATACTCTACTCGATCTGCGGTCCGAGCTTGGTCAAACAGAACCGCTTTGTCTAATCTTGGGCAATGATGCATTCTGTGGGCTGAACAGCTGGTATCGATGGGAGAGAATCCTTGAACTTGCCCATCTCATCGTGGTCGCCAGGCCAGGTAGCAAACTACCTGATGAGGGTCCCATGGCTGAGCTACTGCGGTACTCCAGGCTGGAGAGACCACAAGGATTGGTTCATGCGCCCCAAGGTGGGATACTGCCCTGTACGGTAACACCGGTAACTATCTCTTCAACCGCCATTCGTGCCTGTATCGAGGCGGGTCAAAGCCCTCGTTACATGTTGCCGGGAGCGGTATGGGCCTATATCAAACGCCACAGACTGTACGGAGTCTAGCTAACTTTAATGGATACCGAGACCTTAAAAAAACTTGTAGTCGATACGCTCGAAGATCTGAAGGCACGTGATATTCAGGTCATAGATGTCAGGAACAAGACCGCAATCACGGATCTTATGATCATCGCCAGTGGTACTTCGGGTCGTCATGTTAGGGCCTTGGCGGACAACGTCGCACTGAAGGCCAAGTCAGCAGGTGTAGTTCCTCTTGGAATGGAGGGCGAGCGGGAGGGGGAGTGGGTATTGGTAGACCTTTGTGATGTCGTGGTTCATGTCATGTTACCGCAAACACGTGAATTCTATGGCCTGGAGAAGCTTTGGTCTATCGATTGGACAGCACGCGAGAAAAATGCCAATAGGGGCTAACCCGGATGGCCTTACCAAGGCCGGTTTGGAATGTAGCAGACCTTCATTGGTCATTGTTCCCATTGACATTTCCTCATCCACTGGTCAGGGTGATCATCGCGGAACAATTATTCCGAGCATAGAGCATCATCCGTAGCCATCCTTACCATAGGGTCTAGGAGCCTGTCGGACTTAGGTGATCGTAGCGAGGGAAGGACGGTTTGAAACAGATTTCTCGGTCCTTTGAGGCGAATAGCCGTAGCGTGTAACGAAAAGGATCAGGAAATCTGTCCAAATCCGGCTTTTCCGCAGTAGATCAGTCCTAAGTCCGACAGGCTCCTAAGGCTGGCTCCTAGGTTTAGCTCTTATGCCCTTATCTACCCCTTGAAACTGCAACGGAAATCCAGATCCCCCTTTCATGAGTGAAGAAATACTAATCAATATAACCCCTCAGGAAACCCGGGTTGCGGTGGTGGAGAACGGTGTACTGCAGGAACTCAACATAGAAAGAGCTCGTAAACGGGGCCTGGTGGGTAATATATACAAAGGCAGGGTAAGCCGCGTGATGCCAGGAATGGAAGCGGCCTTTGTGGACATCGGATTACAAAAGGCGGCATTCCTGCATGCTTCGGATGTGATAAATGTAACAACTGTGGCGGATGTTGCTGCTGAAACTGAGCAACCCGAACTGGAGCAAAGGCAGCGTAGCGAAACAATCTCTCAATTGCTCCACGAGGGTCAGGATCTATTGGTGCAGGTGATCAAGGACCAACTCGGTACCAAGGGGGCGAGATTGACAAGCCATATCACGGTTCCTTCGCGTTATCTCGTACTCATGCCCAATTCCCGTAATATCGGAATATCTACGCGGATAGAGGACGAACAGGTTCGGCTCTCACTCAGGGAGACGATGGAGCGTCTCATTAAGGAATTGGAAAAACCTTGTGGTTATATCCTGCGTACGGCTGCAGAATCAGCCGACGAGAGTGATTTGCGCGGAGATATGTTGTTTCTGCAAAGGCTTTGGGAAAGGATTAGCCAGCGGGCGGATCAGCTGCCCGCGGGTAGTGAGGTCTATGCCGATCTGCCGCTGGCCCTGCGAACCTTGCGTGACCTGGTAGGTGCGGAGGTCGAAAAGGTGCGTATAGATTCTCGGGAGACGCTGTCCAAGGTTCATGAATTTGTTGATTCCTTGTTGCCCGCGATGGTGGGGTGTGTAGAGCATTATCCCGGGGAACGTCCAATCTTCGATTTATATGGCATTGAGGATGAGATACAAAAGGCATTACAGCAGAAGGTACAACTTAAATCCGGGGGGTATTTGATTATTGATCAGACCGAGGCCATGACCACTATCGATATCAATACCGGTGGTTTTGTGGGACATCGGAACCTGGAAGAGACGATCTTCAAGACCAACATGGAGGCCACTCAGGCGATTGCTCGGCAGCTGCGTCTGCGCAACCTCGGCGGCATTATCATCATCGACTTTATCGATATGACTCAGGCGGAGCATAAGCGACAAGTGATGAAGGCCCTGGAAAAAGCGCTGGAAAAGGACCATGCCAAGACTCAGGTCTGCGAGGTTTCACCTCTCGGGCTGGTTGAAATGACTCGCAAACGAACCCGTGAGAGTCTGGGGCACATCCTTTGCGAACCCTGCCCGATATGTAACGCTAGAGGGACCATAAAGACCGCTGAAACGGTATGTTATGAGCTGTTTAGAGAAATCATCCGTGAGGCGC
This sequence comes from Pseudomonadota bacterium, assembly GCA_039714615.1. GTDB lineage: Bacteria > Pseudomonadota > Gammaproteobacteria > JAAEPA01 > JAAEPA01 > JAAEPA01. Next base: position 10,068 of record JBDLIZ010000050.1, read on the forward strand.
GTCAGTTCGAAACCACCGAATTGCTGGTGCTGGCCTCCCAAGAGGTTGTTGATATTCTTCTAGATGAAGAATCCACTAGTCTGGCCGAGTTGGAGGAGTTTATTGGCAAGACCATCAAGCTACAGGTCGAGACTCTGTACGGTCAGGAGCAGTTCGATGTGGTATTGCTCTAAATCCTTTCTATACCCACCGATGACGGATGTGGCCAGATTTTCCTGTATCGATCCGCCGCTTAACAATAAGCAGCGAGCGCGTCGGATACGGGCAGGTTAAGGATGAAGCTGTTTCTCTGGCGATGTGTATCTTTGAGTTGGTTAGCCATCAGTGCTGCGGTCGTATTGTTGGCGGTACTGGTGAGCGCGACTCGAATACTGATGCCCTTGCTCGCGGATTATCGCCAGGATATCCAAGATCAACTAAGCACGGCACTCGGTCAAACCCTATCGATTGGAGAGATCCAAGCACAGTGGCGAGGAATAACGCCACGTATCAAGCTAGACGACGTGAAGATCGGTGGCGCTCAGGGGGCATACGGTCAGCTCAGTGTAGGCACGATCTATCTTGGTCTGGATATTCTCAACACCGTGCTCAGCGGGGCGATTCGGGTCAAAGACATTGGACTTATCGGTTGTGATATTACAGTAATCCGCAAGTCGGACCATTCCATTGTAGTACACGGTGTAGATATCTCACTGCCGAGGCATTGGACGAGCACGGGTGCGGAGGCCTTTGAGACGCTTTCTCAGACGCAGATTCGGTTGCTCGACAGCCGGGTGAGGTTGAAAGATGAAATCAATGGTTCGGATCATTGGTTTGAAGGTGTAAACATATCGCTCCGTACCGAACACGACCACAACAAGATCTATGCCTCAATGATTCCTCCTGGCAAGGTGGGCAGTCAATTGACCGTGTTAATGGATTTTCAGGGTCAGCTTAATCAGCCTCAGGGCTGGGAGGGGCACCTCTATATAAGTACCAAGGACCTTCGGCTGGAAGCGCTTACCTTCCCGGATTTTGCCGGCAAGCTGGGACTTCTGGAGGGGGAGCTCAACCTTGAAAGCTGGAGCGACTGGCAGCGGGGCAGACCGGTGCGTGCCACGGGATCGTTTAGTCTTAAACAGGCCTCCATGTCTTCGCCTTCCCTCCAAAGCGCTACCCAAGGGACCGTGTCAAACATTGATTTGTTGCAAGGTCGCTTTCATTGGGGTGGCACGGATCAGGGATGGAATATGCAATTGGCTGATCTGGAGATGACTGTGGATGGATTGCCATGGCCTAAGAATAGCCTGCACATGGACTACCGTCAGGACGATGATGACTGCGTTGAATTTCGCTCCTCTGTGCGATATGTCAATCTGCAACATCTGCAGCAGTTTTTATCCCGTCTGCCTTGGGCGGAAGAGGCTGTACCGGAGGCGTTTGGGTCCTACTCGCCCAGCGCAGAACTTATGGACACTCAATTTGCCATTAGGTTTTCCGAAGGTGAGGTCGAGCGATATTCGCTTAGCTCAGCGGTGCGTGATTTAGATCTTCCGCCGCGTAATGATCAGCCGGGTATCGCTGGGATCGATGGCTGGTTTCGGCTCGATGAGCAGGGGGGGGAGGCCAGTATTGATTCTCGTAACGTGCTTTTCGACTATCCGGATATGTTTCCTAATCCCTTGTTTGCCAATCGATTGCAAGCTGAGGTTCAATGGTGGACAGAGGCGCACAGGACCATTATTGCCTCTAAACGGTTTTCATTGGCCAATGAGGATATCGAGATCCAAGGTCAGGGCAGCCTGGTCCTCGGTGAAACCTCCCCCTATCTTGACCTGCATTTGTCCTATGGTAACGGGAATGGCGAGCATCTTGGTCATTACCTTCCTAAAAAGGGGGTCCCTCCGCGTGTTTATAATTGGCTGAAGGCATCTATCACCGACGGACATATCAAATCCGGCACCCTGGTTATATCGGGAGATATGGCCGATTTTCCCTTTACCCAGGGTAACGGTGTGTTCGAGGTCGATGCCGAGATCGAAAAAGGGGTTCTGGATTACCGGCCGGGTTGGCCGAAGCTTGAAGATGTTGCCGCCCTGCTTCGATTTCGAGGAGCGTCGATGGAAATCGTCGGATCAAAAGCCAAGGTGCTGGATTCTGAACTCAGGGATGTCAGCGTCGATATCAAAAACCTAAAACGGGCGGAATTGCACCTCAAGGCCCAGGTTTATGGGCCACTTAGCGACTTATGGGGTTATGCCAGCCAATCGGTTCTCCCCAGCGCGGAAAACCGAGTCATTAAGGACCTCCAATTCGCCGGTAATAGCCAGATGAATTTGAGTCTATACCTACCCTTATCGAAAAAAATCGAGGCCCCAAAGCATATCAGCGGTCGCGTTCAGCTCGAAGACGCTTCATTGTGCCTCGCAGAATCTGGTTTTCTACTGGAACACATTACCGGGGAATTTGATTTTGGACCGCAAGGTGCTGAGGCAAAGGAAATTCAGGCACAGATCAATGGCCGATCGGTCACAATTGATAGTCGTCCCGGTGCCGATCAATCCACTTTGGTTGAGATCCGCGGCAATCTGGGGGTTGAAGATTTACTGAGTGGTACGGGTAATCCACTGATCCATTCGTTTAATGGGACATCCGATTGGTTGGCCTATGTGCAGATTCCTCACCTTAAGGCGGGTGAGCAAAACAGGGCGATCACGCTGGATCTATGGTCTGATATGCAGGGTATGGAGGTTGATTTACCGCAGCCCCTTTTCAAACCAGCCGATCGGCAGCAGGTCTTCAGGCTGAATGCACGCATGAGTAGCGATGGGAACATGCCGGTGCGTGTCAAGTATGGCAAGCAGTTATCCGCGGCACTCTCACTTAGAAAAATGAGCGGTAGATATGAGCTCAAGGGAGGGGAGGTCCGTTTCCATCAAGGTGATGCGGTGTCCTCAAATGCTGGGTTTAGTGTTTTGGGCACCCTCCCGCAGTATTCTATGAGTGCCTGGAAAGGCTGGTTCGAACAGATGTTTGATGACCATGCCGAACGGCTAGTCGATTTCGATAATGATGGCAAACCGGTCATTGTGGACGTTAATATCGATCTCCTTGAATTGCTGGGTTATGAGTTTAAGGAGGTCAAGCTCAATGCAAAGCGCCAAGGGGAGGCATGGCAACTGCGCGTTGATTCGCCTGCTGTCAAAGGTAATATGTCGGTGCCCATCTCTTTCGATTCCGGTTTTCCTCTGGTGATGGACCTGGACTATCTAAATCTCGTAGCTGGTTTTCCAGGAAACAAAACCGAGCGTTTAGACCCGCGACAACTTCCTGCCATACAATTCAGCAGCAAGCAGCTGCAATTTGACCAGAGGGCTTTTCAGGACGTTGCCTTGGTCGCCAATCCAACGCCGCAGGGTACTCAGATTCAAAACTTGAGGCTGGTTGCCGAGGATTTTTCTGTTCAGGTAGTAGGTGAGTGGCGAGTATCGGAAAATCTATCGCAAGAATCAGATTTTAAGCTTGTGCTAGACAGTAACGATTTGGGCAACATGCTGAAGAGCCTGAATATGGGAAATGGTTTCGATGGTGGCGCCGCGAGGATTAGTGCACAGCTACAATATCCTCGGGCACCTTACCAATGGGGTTACGATGGGCTCGTGGGAAACGCCCATATCGATCTGCAAAAAGGCCGGCTGCGTGATCTTGAACCGGGGCCCGGTCGGATACTGGGCCTGATCAATATTGGTGCATTGTCTCGTCGCCTGGCCCTGGACTTCAGTGACCTGTTCAAAAAGGGTTTTAGCTATGACAATATAGAGGGTCATCTGAGTATTGAGGGTGAGAACATCTATACTCAGGACATGGTGGTCCAAGGGCCGTCAGCGGATATCGCCATTGAAGGTCGCATTGGACTCGTATCCCATGACTATGACCAAAAGGTTACCGTAACAGCCAAAGTGAGTTCAGGTGCTACCGTTGCCGGTGTCATATTGGGGGGGGTGGGTGTCGGTGCCGCCATTTTTGTTGCGGACAGGATTATCACCAGCCTGGGGATCGGGCTCGATAACGTTACCCGACTTCAATATAAAGTTACCGGCGCTTGGGATGAGCCCGTAGTCGAGTTGCTTTCAACCCCGACCGGGAACGAATCGGGATTTGATATCTTGGAAGACGATTTTGGTTGAACCTAGATCACTTGCAATAAACTCGGTATAAATACGAGGGACCGATCAAAATGATCGGTCCCAAATGCGATCTTCTTGAGTTGGTGATATCCGCTACATGGTACTGAAATCTCAAGCCCTAGTACTGGTAATACTGATATTGATGTCGGTATCAGTCAGCATGGCGACTGGAGGTTTTTATACTATTGATGTACAACAGGGGCATTACATCAGGCATGTGGAATGCTTAGTGACTCATCCCGCGTTACGTGCCACTGTACAGGAGTGGATAGAATCCCCGCTCGGTAGTTGGATAGAGATCCGCTATTCAGTTGCGGGCGATGGAAAAAGGCAGGCGTTAAAACTACACAATGGGATAGTGGCACTGGGCATTCCTTCAAGTCACCTAAGCTTACACGAGGACAACCATGATATGACGTATATGGAGCTTCGGGTCATTACAGCAATGACATTGACACCATGAGCATAGTGGCAGCGATTCAATTGGCTTCAGGCCCAAACATAGAGGCCAATCTTCTGGAGGTCGATCGTTTGATCGCGGCAGCCGTGGCGAAGGGTGCGAAATTGATTGTATTACCCGAAAATTTTGCACTCATGGGAATGTCAGAGACGGACAAGCTCAGACTGAGTGAACGTATGGGTGAGGGTCGTATTCAGGACTTTCTCTCTAAGCGGGCCTCAGACCATGAGATATGGATTGTTGGCGGTACACTACCGTTGCAGTGCTCAGATCCGGATAGGGTCTATGCCACCAGCCTAGTTTATAACGCTAAAGGTGAGGTGGCAGCGCGGTATGATAAGATCCATTTGTTTGATGTGGAGCTCTCGGGGACCGGCGAGCGGTATAACGAATCAGCAACCATCAAGGCGGGGGATAAGGTCGTTGTAGTGGATAGCCCGTTTGGCCGATTAGGGGTGGCGGTTTGTTATGATCTGCGGTTTCCAGAGATGTTCCGGGCAATGCTGGATCGGGGCGTAGAAGTCGTGGCTTTGCCGGCCGCATTCACTGCGGTTACGGGTAAGGCGCACTGGGAGATTCTGATCCGGGCTAGGGCCATAGAGAATCTGGTCTATGTGATCGCGGCCGGACAGGGCGGATATCATGTCAATGGGCGCAAGACCCACGGTTACAGCATGATCGTTGACCCATGGGGCAGCATATTAGACCGATTCCAGCAAGGTTCCGGCATGGCACTAGCCCCCTTAGACCTGGCTTTCCTCGAGACAACACGACGTAATTTTCCCGCGATAGAACACCGTCGTCTGAACCCGGGAGTAACCTAATCCGGAGCGTCCAGAACAAAGTGCTGATAGTGGCGACGGGCTTGCTCCCGATAGGAATGTGGAGGTAAGGTTTGAAATGATGGCAAACTGGAAAGGCTGCCGCTTCGGTGTCGTGGCTACCATTTTGCGCCGAGGTGGGTGTTTAGTACGCCAGCAGAAGACCTTGCACCGCCGGGTCCATATACGTATCACCGTTGTCGATGCGTGCGACCAGGGTGCTGTTGGCATACTTTGAGAAACCCACCTGTTTCGGTTCGAAGGAGGCGACCAGGTCGAGCATCCAGCTTGGCGTTTGGCCGATATTACATTTCAGCTCTAGAATAACCCGTCCGGGGCCGTAGTTCTCGGTGGCGAAGCTGTGTTCGTTACCACTGAAAATGGTTTGGTTGTTGTAGTAGACCGAGCGTGCGTCCGGGCTCAAGTTGTAGCCTTCTTCCAATTGGTAACAAAGGTCGATGTCCATGGTGACTCGGGCATAGTCGTTGACGGTCGAAAAGAACGCCCGGCGGCGGTAACTGGTCAGGATCTTCGGTTCGATCGCGTAACTCATTGCCAAGCGCAGGAACAACTCTTTATTGCGTCGCTGCACCGGATCGTCGATGTCTGCACAGCGGTACATCGGGTCGGCGAGAATGCGCGGCCATTCACCGTCACTTAGCGTGGTACGGTATTTTTTCACGCAGGTGCCGGTTTTGTGCTTAATCTCCAAAAAATAGGGTGGGGCATCGCCGTTGCCGTAGGCACGGGCGCGCATATTGAAGCGACTCTCCTTGCCCCACAGGCGCTGTTTCAGGAACTCCAAACCGCGGGTGTCGAAGTACAGGCTGTTGACCGGGTAAAAGTTTCCTTCGGTGCGGGCCGAAAATGCGTCCATTGAGCAATAAGGGGAGATGAAGCGGGTGATTGGTTCGACCATTTCTCGGGGGATCATGTACTTGAGTTCATAGCGCTCTTTGACCGGTGGCAGTTGGGCCGAGACCGTCATCGCTGAGAGGCCTACAGGACCGGCCGGCCGTTGGCCAGCCAGTTGCGCAGCGGTTCGGCCGCCAGCCTGTCTTGCAGGTGCAGTGTGTCGATATAGCGGCGGTAGATGTCCGCTTCGATATCAATCTGACGCTGCCGGTAGTCGAGCTGTTCGCGTTTCAGGCCCAGTGTGAGCGTCAACACCGGGGTGGAGCGCCCGCCGTGTGCTTGGTACCGCTTCAGGCGTGCGTCCAAGTCGGCGCGGCGGTTCTGTAGCAGTTGATATTCGGCCATCAGCAGGTCCAATTCACTCTCTGCTTGGTCACTCTCCCTGGCTTGTTGGCGGTGTAACCGGTGCATTCGGTATTCGGCCTCGTTGTATTGCATCTGTCGCTCGGATGCCGCAAAGGTGCTACCGCCGGTGGGAAAATCGATGCCCGCGGTCAGTCGATAGGCGTCGTCGCTGTCGCCGCTTTCGCGCTCATAGCGCAACTCCATAAAACGCAGGCCGAAACCGCTGCGCCCCTGTTCCCGGTGCAACCGCTGGCGGGCGATATCAGCATCCAGTAACGCCAAGCCCAGTGCTGCGC
>JBDLIZ010000051.1:0-16926 GCA_039714615.1 Pseudomonadota bacterium
CCATTGTCCAATATTCCCCACTGCTGCCTCCCGTAGGAGTCTGGGCCGTGTCTCAGTCCCAGTGTGGCTGATCGTCCTCTCAGACCAGCTACGGATCGTTGCCTTGGTAGGCCATTACCCTACCAACAAGCTAATCCGACGTAGGCTCATCCAATAGCGCCAGGTCTCCGAAGAGATCCCCAGCTTTCCCCCGTAGGGCGTATGCGGTATTAATCCGAGTTTCCTCGGGCTGTCCCCCGCTATTGGGAAGATTCCTACGTGTTACTCACCCGTCCGCCACTCGTCGCCAGAGAGCAAGCTCTCCGCGTTACCGTTCGACTTGCATGTGTTAAGCATGCCGCCAGCGTTCAATCTGAGCCAGGATCAAACTCTTCACTTTAATACTATTTACGGATAGCTCCGTAGAACTGATCAATGAAGGTCTAACCCATCACTTGTAGGAGTGTTGGGCGACTTTCATCGCATACTGTGCTACCACAGAATACGACGCAAGCACCCACACAAGCTATCTGATATCTTTTAAAAGAACTGCGCCGACATTCATCCGGCGGAAGGCGGGGAATTATAGATTCGGTCATCCGTGTTTGTCAATCCCCCTCGTACCGTTTTCCTGTTCTCGATATCTAGTGATTATAGCTTCTCGACATCGAGAACGCGCATTATAAGCGTAGATTCTTTTACGTCAACCAATAATTACCGTATTTTTTTATTTAACGGTAATTGTTGCGAATTTGCGTTTCCCAACTTGATAGATCTGAGTGGTTCCGGCACTAATTTTAATTCCCTCATCACTGACTCGTTGCCCCTCAATCCGTACGGCTCCCTGTTTTATCATACGCCGTGCCTCACTGGTGCTCGCAACCAATCGGGCCTCTTTCAACACATTCGGAATCGGTAACACACCGTCGCGCGCCGCTACGCTCACCTGCGGGACATCGTCGGGCATCGCTCCCTTTTGGAAACGCGCTATGAATCTATCTTTAGCCCTGTGGGCAGAATTAGGCGTGTGAAAGCGGGCCACAAGCTCTAATGCGAGTTGAAATTTAATATCTCTGGGATTCATCCCTTGCATTACGTCGTTCTTCATGTGTTCTATTTCTGCCGAAGACCTAAAACTAAGCAATTCGAGGTAACCCCACATTAATTCATCGGATACTGACATGATCTTGCCGAACATCTCATCAGGTACCTCTGTGATACCTATGTAATTACCCAATGACTTGGACATTTTCTGTACACCGTCGAGACCCACCAAGATAGGCATGGTAATAATCACCTGTGGGTGTTGACCGTATTGCTTCTGCAACTCCCTACCCATCAGAAGGTTAAACTTTTGGTCCGTCCCTCCTAATTCGACATCCGATCGCATCATTACTGAATCATATCCCTGAACTAAAGGATAGAGAAATTCATGAATGGCGATCGGTTGACCGTCGCTGTAACGTTTATGAAAATCATCCCGCTCAAGCATCCGAGCAACCGTATGCTTGGCCGCTAACTGCACCAACCCCGCAGCATCCATCCGGTTCATCCACTTTGAATTGAAACACAAGCGCGTCTTGTCCGGATCAAGAATTTTGTAAATCTGCTCCTCATAGGTCTTGGCATTCTTGAGTATCTCTTCGTGACTGAGCGATTTTCGGGCCACATTCTTTCCCGTAGGATCGCCGATCATGCCTGTAAAATCTCCGATGAGGAACATCACCTCATGACCGAGTTCCTGAAACTGACGCAGCTTGTTGATTAACACAGTATGTCCCAAATGCAAATCGGGAGCGGTGGGGTCGAAACCCGCCTTGATCTTCAGCGGCCGATCTAACTTTAATCTCTCTACCAACTCGGCCTCGAGCAAAACCTCATGCGTGCCGCATTTTATCAGTTCAATCGCCTCTTCGGTTGTTGGCATTGTGTGTTCCTCTGGATTCGCCAGTGACTAATCCGCTGTGTGAATATTTTAAGAAAGCTCCTCAAAGAGCCTATCGGGCTTAGGTGATCGTAGCGAGGGGGTACCGGTTTGAATCCATTTTTCCGATTATTTAAGGCGAATAGGGATGCCTATTTAACGGCAATGATTGAAACTCGGGCCGAACTAGCTTTTCCACAGTAGATTGACCCAAAACCCAACAGACTCCTGGAATAAATCCTCGAACATGCCATCCATGCAGCTACTGCACTCCTACACCCTGCTTGGGGACAGCGCGCTTGGACACATTTGCTGCTTGACCTTCAAGATTATCGTACCTACCATCAGTCTTAGAATAATTTCAATTAATTGACCGGCCTACACTATACTCGTTAATCTTTGAGGTTTAAAAGAATCTCAAATGAGGGAGCATGCGTGCATTTCAGAGATTATAAGAAGCCTGATTACAGTTCTGATCTATCCCTAAATAGGTCGCTAGCACGCCGACTTGGACCTGTGCGCCCCATTTTAGTTGTTGGAGGACTCATTGTCCTGGCGGTGGTTGTCACCTATGTTCGAGAAAGCGCATCATTGACTGATCCCTCCCCTATTGTGAAATCCCATGATACTGCAAATATACCTCTGCGCGTACCACAACGATTGATCTTCCCAGATCAACCATCGACATCAATACATGCGGTTCAAGACTCCCCTCTGCCCCCTTCCGCCGTTGAATCAGAAATAAAGGGCAACTGGCATGAGGTAACCATAAAACGAGGTGACACGCTGTCATCAATTTTCAGCGGATTAAATATCTACGGTCAATTAGGGGAACTCATGGCGCTGGGTAAGGAGGCCCAAAGTTTCAAATACATCCACCCAGGCCAACGCCTTAGAATACGCATTAATGAGGATACACTGGAAGAGCTCATCTTTGAGCAGAACAAATCGGAACAGCTCCACGTCGCCCGGCAACCCAATGGTCTAGATATCAAGCACATCAACAAGCCAGCAGAGTCTCGACGCACGATTGCCTCAAGTGATATAAAACACTCTCTCTATCGGGCCGCTCTTCAGTCAGGATTATCCGAGCGACTGATTATGAACCTGATTCGCATATTTAGTTGGGACATCGACTTTGCCTTGGACATCCGCCAGGGCGACAGTTTTACGGTTCTGTATGAGGAACTTTATATTGACGGGGAAAAAATAAAGGACGGCGAGATAGTCGCCGCGGAATTTCTCACCCGTGGTGAACCGTTTCATGCGTTCCGCTACACGGATGCCAAGGGAGTCACCGGTTATTTTTCCGCTGACGGTCGCAGCATGCGCAAAGCCTTTCTGAGGATGCCCGTGAGCTTTGGACGCATAAGTTCGAGGTTTAATTTGAGACGCAAGCACCCACTTCTGAATAAAATTCGGGCTCACAAAGGGGTCGATTACGCAGCCCCTGTGGGCACCCCTGTAAAGGCCGCAGGAGATGGCAAGATCGTATTCCGTGGAAGAAAAGGGGGTTACGGTAAAACAATTATCCTGAACCATGGTGGGAGTTACTCGACCCTGTATGCCCATTTATCACGCTATACCCGCAACGCTAAACCAGGAAAGCGAGTTAAGCAGGGACAAACTATCGGTTATATCGGCAAGAGCGGCTTGGCAACAGGCCCACATCTACATTACGAATTTAGGGTCAACGGCAGGCACCGCGACCCCTTGACCGTCAAACTACCTTCAGCGAAACCTCTTCCCAAAGCCGAATTAATCAATTTCTCTTCAGAGATCCAACCTCTCATGGCCGAATTGAAGTTGCGTCGCTACTCATCGGTTGCCATTAACGATTAGGAATGTGGACGAACTAAGTTAGGAATGCGAACGACACACTTCCCTAACTGGCGCCGAATGATCGTTCGTATTCAAGGCGCGACAACAGGCGCATAGCCTAGCTATGTAACTGTTGTCGCAACGCCGAAGACGGACGATAAGGCAAGCCAGATGGGGAAGTTATTTAGGTCGCATTCCTTAGCTAACTGGCGCTGAATAATCGACTAGACTCAAGGAACAACAACAGGCATTTTGCTAGGCTATATGAGAACGATCACTTGCAGGACTTAGGTCTTACCTTAATCGTAAGATGGAAGGCAGGGCTTGATGCACAGCTATCGCAGCCGAACTCTCAAGCCCGTAATAAAAAATGGATTCATGAAAACAGTGAGGGAAGCACCGTTTCATTAATGTCTCCGGTAATGGCTAGAGGCATTTCGATAGATCCCAGCCTCAAAGATCACGTTGAGAACGAGGAACCACAACCACAGGTCGTAGTTGCATTTGGATTGCGGATCACAAACTGAGCCCCTTCAAGGCCTTCTGTGTAATCGATTTCAGCCCCAACCAGATATTGAAAACTCATTGGATCAATCAACAAGGTTACCCCGCCTTTTTCCACCTGAGTATCGCCATCCTGGACGGTTTCATCGAAGGTAAAACCATATTGAAACCCTGAACAACCGCCCCCTGACACAAAAACCCGAAGCTTGAGTTGTTCATTGTCTTCTTCATCGATAAGTTCTTTGACCTTGGCCGCTGCAGCATCGGTAAAATTCAGCGGATCTGGCATCGAAAGATCTGTTGCATTCATTGTGACCCCACCTCATTGGAAATAGTTACTCGTGCCTAAGTTACCATTAGTTGATCAATTCAGTCAAGAATTATTCCCGGCTTGAGAAATCTCTTCAACCATGGCCATTGGCATCTCTTCTACCTCCGCTTTAAGGTAGTCTGCGGACCCAGTTTCGTCCTTGCAATGCACTAGATTACCATTAACCTCTGCCCCGCTGGCCATTTCCAGGAGGTTGTAGTATACATTACCGTTGATCCGAGTATGCGCCAGCAAGTCCAGTCGCTGTGCCGCGTAAACATTACCTTGCACCTGGCCGTTCAACACCAAGTTGGGAACCTTTACATCCCCTTCAATAATACCCTTTTCACTTAAAATCAAAACATTCTGCCCTTCGCCATCGGCCACAACATTGCCTTTGATCTTGCCTTCCACATGAAGACCTCCATTAAAGTTCACATCACCAGAGATATTGGTGCCTTGGCCAATTAAGGTATTGATCTTCGCCATATTGGGTCTTTTTTTCCCGCCCCACATCGTTAAATACCTCCAGCTAGTAATTTTTTCCATGAATAGGAGCGTTGAATCGTATCCAGTCGCTTCCCTCTTGGATCAACCTGAATATTCATATCGGAAGGCGTAAATCCTACTGGCATCATTAGACCGCCTTCAAAGGTTTGAAAATATTTGAATGAGAAAGGGATATCCGTATCCTGCTGGGGGGATAAGTCTTTAAGTGAGTATGTAACAGGCGTACCGTTCTGTTTGCCGATAATTTTGATAGAAACCTTGCCTTGAGCGACCAGGCCTTTCCCGCGAATCTGAGTGATTACCAGCCGGTACAGATAGCCTCTTTCCTTGTTAGCCCTTGAAACCCGTATTTCCTGTAGATGAAGACCGCGCTTCAATTCAGAGGGGGATACTATGCTTTTATAGAACGACAACTCCTCCTTGAGCTTCATGGTCCGGGTTTCCATGGCATTCAAACTCCGTTTTGCCTCTTTGTATGCCTCAAACTTAACGCCAGTGGATTGCTGCAGCAACGCCAGCTGCCGCAACAACCGAGTCTTCTGCTCCTCAAGCTCAGTGACCTTTAATCTGAGAACATTGAGTTCCCACCCGGCCTGCTCATTTCCATAACCACTAACCCTGTGACCAACCCAGTAGGAAAGCCCACAGACCAGAAGCACTGCAATGAGACCAAGCATGAACAGAGCGCGTCGCCACCATGGACTATAGCGCTGAATCCTGACATGTGTTGCCGTCCTGATACCAATGCTTGCCCCAGGAGCGGATTTACCTTTGCCTATGATCCCCATTGGGGGGGCGAATCTCCCTGATTACGGAACCCATGCCAACGCCTGCAAACCTAGCGTTTCATCATACTCGAACATCAAGTTCATATTTTGCACAGCCTGACCGGCCGCCCCTTTTACCAGATTGTCAATGACGCTGAGAACCACTGCAACATCCCCCGCCTGGGGCCTGTGAATCGCTATCCGGCAAGTATTAGCACCCCGCACTGTACGTGTCTCTGGATGCGCGCCCGGAGGCATCACATCTACAAATGGTTCAGAGGCATAACGGTTGGCGAAAAGCTGCTGCAAATCCACATCGATAGCCGTAAGATTGGCATACATAGTGGCATGTATCCCACGGATCATGGGCATCAAATGGGGGACGAAGGTTAGCCCGATAGCCTTATCCGTACTCAGTTCAAGCCCCTGGATAATCTCAGGTAAATGCCTGTGTCCAGTCACGCCATAGGCCTTGACACTCTCACTGGCCTCGCTTAGTAAAGTGGCGATAGCGGCCTTACGTCCCGCTCCGCTAACACCTGATTTGGCGTCTGCGATCAGATGGGAGGTATCCGCTATCCCCTGCTCAATCAGGGGGGTAAGGCCCAATATCACAGCCGTGGGATAACATCCAGGATTGGCTACTAATCGTGCCTTACTAATGGCTTCCCGATTGATTTCTGGTAATCCATACACCGCCTCTGCCAGCAGATCGGGGCAGCAATGAGCCATAGCATACCAGCGCTCCCAAAGGGACGAATCCTTTAATCTGAAATCCGCAGAAAGGTCGATCACACGCGCGCCAGATTCCAGGATCTGGGGAACCATTTTCATCGCCGTCCCGTTCGGGGTAGCGAAAAATACCATATCACATTCTGCAATCATTTGGGTATCCGGCGCGGAGAAGCTCAGATTCAAACTACCGCGCAGGCTCGGGAAAAGCTCATCTACCCGCTTGCCGGCTTGCGCTCTCGAAGTAATCACCGATAATTCAGTTTTCGGATGCATCGATAAAAGCCGCAACAATTCAAGCCCTGTATAGCCTGTACCACCAACTATTCCTACCTTTATCACAAACTCACCTATTGATTGACCGATGTCTGTTAGACCCACGCGCACTCATTTGACCCGTTTCTTTGAACATTCTGCCTACCACATCGCAACGCTATCGGCAATGAATCCAAACCATCTGGCATAATGTACACATGAATACACAACGTTCCCCGAATGAACTCGTCGATCGTTTTCTCCACAATCTGCGCATTAGTCTATCCCGACCCGATGCCATGGTCCAACTGGCTGTTCTAGGGCTAAGCACCGGCGTGGTCTCTGGTGTCGTTATCGTTGCTTTCAGGTTGGTAGTGGAAAGCCTACAGGTTAGCTTACTTCCAAGTATGATGGTTGAAAGCTTTGAATCGCTTCCCATTTGGTGGCGGATAGGTTTTCCGGTTCTTGGCGCATTGTTGATTGCATTAATTTTCAAGCTCTTCGCGGCGGGAGAATACCTTGTTGGCGTGGTCCATGTATTAGAACGGTTGGCCTATCACCAAGGTAAACTGAATTTACGCGGATTGCTTTTACAATTCACAGTAGCAAGCATTGCGATCATCAGTGGTCACTCTGTGGGCAGGGAAGGACCCAGCATTCATCTTGGTGCTGCGAGCAGCAGCCTGATCGGCCAAGGCCTGGGACTGCCGACTAACACCTTGCGGACCCTGGTTGCCTGCGGCTGCGCTGCGGCAATCGCCGCGTCATTCAACACCCCCTTGGCAGGAGTCATTTTGACATTAGAGGTTATCATGATGGAATACACTGCGGCCAGTTTCACACCGATAATCCTCGCGGCCGTCAGCGCAACTGCGGTATCACGCGCATTTTACGGCGCTGAACCTGCATCCAGCGTACCCTCGTTAGAATTAGTTTCGTTGATGGAACTCCCGTATATGTTCGTGGTGGGGATTATTATCGGCACCGCATCGGCATTGTTGATATGGTTGACGAAATGGTTTGCGCAACGGGGCAACAACACCTCGCTGTGGCTGCGCCTTACTATGGCCGGTCTGCTAACAGGCGTATGCGGCGCGGCATACCCGCAAATCATGGGTATCGGCTACGATACGGTGAGCCAGGCCTTGCTGGGAGAATTGGGTATTACACTTCTGCTCGGTGTGATTTTTTTCAAGATTATCGCCACCGCCGGGGCCATAGGCCTTGGGGTTCCCGCCGGCATTATCGGCCCGACCCTGTTCATCGGTGCCTCTATCGGGGCATTGATGGGTATTGCGGCCCAGATTCTTTCTGACGGTGCATCTTCACATAGTGGACTCTATGCCCTATTGGGTATGGGTGCAATGATGGGCGCCACGCTGCAAGCCCCCCTGGCGGCACTCACTGCAGTTGTGGAGCTGACTTACAACCCAAATATCATCTTGCCCGGCATGTTGACTATCGTCGCGGCGGGCCTTACCAGCCGCCAGTTGTTTTCCCAACGATCGATATTCACAACCCTGATACGTTGCCGAGGTCTGGATTACAGCCATGACCCGATACTTCAGGCCATGCGCCGCGTCGGGGTGGCCAGCGTGATGAACCGACGAGTACAAAGACAGAGCGACCTCGTCAAGCGTTCTACTGCAGAGGAACTCATGTCTAAACATCCTGACTGGATCGTCATTGACCAAGACGGGCAACCCACCACGCTGTTACGGGCCCTCGATCTCGCCCGCTACATGAAAGAATCCAAGGATACCAATATCGATTTGTTGAAAATCCCCGCCAAACGCCTGCAAGTCACCTCTGTTCCATTACAGGCCAGTGTAGACGAGGCGCTGAAACGCCTCAACGAAACTCAAGCAGATGCGATATATGTGGAACGCATTACCGCACCCGGCATTCGGCGAATCTATGGTGTTTTGACTAGAGAGGCCTTGGAAGACTCTTATCACCTCTAACGACGGCTACGCTGCGGGTCCTACGAATCAAGCGCCCAAATCAATACCACAAAAAATTAACATTAATGAGAAATATTTGCATTTAGATTTCCGGTTGTCTAATATCGCCTCCGGTTCAGGAAGCGAATCAATAATAGAGGTGCAATTAAATTGCTCAAACGACACAGTCAAGTCACGCAACCCGATGCGTGATCCCCCTCAACGGCGCAGATTCCGCTCATTATATCTATGGCATCGATACCTGGGCCTGGTGGCTGCCTTATTGGTCGTCTGTCTGGCTGTCACTGGCGTGCTGGTGCAGCACGCTCAGTATTTTGGACTACAAAGCAATTATGCAGAAAATCAAATATTGTTGCAGTGGTATGGTCTGACCCCCAATCCAGTGACAAGTTACCCGACCCCTAAGCATTGGCTGTCCCATTCAGGTGAGACGATTTACCTCAACAACAACCCCTTGGAGGGCAAATATACCGGCCTATTAGGGGCCGTTGAGTCTGGTCTGTTGCTGATTGCCATCACCGAAGATTCGGTGTTGCTGCTTACCCATGAGGGGGATTTAGTCGAAGACATTGGCGTCGAGGATGGACTCCCGGAGCCACCCCAAGGAATCGCTTACCGCAAACCCCAAGGTGTAATCTTACAAGGCAGGAATGTCTTTTGGCATCCGGATCATGACTGGTTGAATTGGCACCCCTACAAAGGACCATCCCCAGAATGGTCACAGCCTAGAACCACACCCGCGGCATTGCTGGCCGAGATTCAGCAGCACAATCTGAGTCATGAACTCAGCTGGGAGAGAGTACTCTTGGATCTGCACAGTGGCCGGTTGTTGGGGGAATACGGCACCTTTGTCATGGATCTCGCGGCATTGGCCATGCTGTTGCTAGCCGGCAGCGGCACTGTAATTTGGTTACAACGCCGACCGTCCAAACGGTTGCGAAGACACAAATTCAAGCGCTAGCTCCACGGCCTCCAATAGGGGGAAATATTCCCATACCGGCATCCTATCGGCAGGCCCACATTTCGACAAACATCATCAAGGCAACGGCTCTTACTGTTTCCCGGCCCGCACCAGACCACCTAAACCCTCTTTCACTAGGGCATCATTGAGCGCATCGCGTATAACAACAGGGTCATCCAATTCCCTAACTTCATCGAGAAGCTCCTTGGCCCTGGCCCGGCTGAAGCTGCCAATCACCCATTTCACCCGCGTCAGGCCGGCCACACTCACGCTGAGGCTGTCAATACCCATGCCCAGCAACAGGATCACCGAGGCGGGGTCGGTGGCCATCTCACCGCAGATGCTCACTGGCTTCTTTGCTCTGTGGGCACCCTCGACGATCGCTATCAGGGCCTCTATGACAGCAGGGTGAAGCGTGTGATACAAATTGGAGACCAGCGAGTTGTTTCTATCGATGGCAAGCATGTATTGCACGAGATCATTGGTACCGATGCTGAGAAAATCCACTTTGCGGGCGAGTTTTTCCGCAAGGTATACCGCGGAAGGTACCTCCACCATCACCCCCACCTGCGGAACGATCGTGTTCACATCCTCATCGAGCAACTCATACCAGGCCCTGTGCATCAGACCCAACGCATCATCCACCTCACTCAAGGAGTTGATCATGGGAAATAGAATCTGCATATTATTCAGTCCTGCACTCGCCCTGAGCATTGCCCTGAGCTGCGTCAGGAAGATCTCCGGGTGGTCCAGCATTACTCGGATACCTCGCCAACCCAGAAAGGGGTTGTCCTCTTTTATCGGGAAATAAGGCAGAACCTTGTCACCCCCCATATCCAGGGTGCGCAAAGTGACGGGCCGAGGAGCGATCTCCTCCAAGATCTGCCGATAGATATTGCACTGCTCGTCCTCTCCGGGAAATCGATCCCGCACCATAAATGGAAACTCTGTTCTATAGAGCCCAATCCCATCGGATTGCGTCTGAAACACGACGCTAAGATCGGCCAACAAACCGCTGTTAACATAGACCGGTATCCTTTCCCCGTCACGGGTGATCGCCGGCTTGCCGTCGAGTTCGGAAAGCCCCTGAGCCAGCTCGCGTTCCTCGGCCTCAAGACGGAAAAATTCCTCCCGCACTTGTCTGCTCGGTTCGATATGAAGCTGCCCCGTGTATCCGTCTACGATTACTTTCCGGCCGTCCAGCCGTAAAATCGGTATATACCCCACACCCATGATGGCGGGAACACCCAGCGCCCTGGCCAAGATGGCCACGTGGGAAGAGCGTGAACCACGACCAGAGACTACCCCGACCAGGTTCTTGGAAGGTATTTCCGCCAGCTCGGCAACGCTTATATCATCGCCAACCAGTACCACGTGATCAGGGCATCCGCCTTGATGGCGCTCATTTTTTTGCAGATGTTTTAGAATCCTACGACCAATGGCCCGAATATCATCCGCACGTTCCCTCAGATAGGAGTCCTCCATTTTTTCAAACAGACCGACATGCTCGACAATGGTCTGACGCAACGCCCCTGGGGCCCAGTTACCCGCCCTGATTTTACCAATGATGTCATCGACCAGCGTATCGCTGCCCATCATCATTACAAAGGCATCGAATATAGCCCGTTCCTCAGCGGGCAGACGCTTCCCCATACTCGCCTTGATATCAAACATCTCTTTTTGTGCCTTGCGCACCGCCCGTTTTAATGAATGGATCTGATGTTTGATCTTGCCGGGCTTGCGGTCGGGTACGGAATCAAGATCGGCATGGGGATTTAAGATAACTACAAGCCCGATGCCGACACCGGGAGCACCCGAGACACCCTTGATTAAGACATCGGTATGGCCCGCCTTCGGGGTCAAAGAGCCGATGTCGCCACTGAGTCCCGCATGGCTGATGGTGCTGGCCAATTGGGCGGCCAAGGTTATTAGAAAGGCGGTATGCTCCTCATCGAACCCTCGTTCATCGTGCTGTTGAACTACCAGCACCCCTAGCATCTTCCTTTTGTGGACAATGGGAATTCCAAGAAAGGCTTGGTAACGCTTTTCTCCCGTTTCTGGGAAATACTTATAGCGAGGATGTTGTGCCGCATTGCGGATATTAACCGGTTCGGCCCGTTGCGCCACCAGGCCTACAAGCCCCTCCGAAAACCTGAGCCTGACCTTGTTCTCGGCCTTGGGATTGAGTCCATCGGTCGCCATCAATACCAGTTCCTGATCGTTGTCAGTCGCCAGATATACCGAACACACATCCACCTTCAGGAACTGTTTGATCCTGAGGACAATAATATCCAACGCCTGATCCAGCTCAGCTGCGGCATTGACCTCCTGAACGATACGGCGAAGAACATTCAGCATTGATATTTTTAATCCGACAATTTCATATTTCAGTTTAACTCAAGCACCGCTGTAGGCGTGTTAGGAGTCTGTCGAACTTAGCCGATCATAGCGAGGGAAAGACGATTTGAGGCAGATTTGTCGATCCTTTGAGGCGAATAGCCTTAGCGTGTAACGAAAAGGATCGGGGAATCTGTCCAAATCCGGCTTTTCCGCAGTAGATCGTCCTAAGTCCGACCGGCTCCTTGGGATAGATCCCCTTAGAGTGCGAAGCTGTCACTGAGGGTGGCTGGTAAGGCGTGACACATACAATCATCACGCGAATTCGAAACATCATGCCTAAGAAGACCTCCGAGATTTTGGCGGAACAGGTGGCATTTTATCGTTGAACAACAAAGGCGCCAATTCATGCAATGCGAGTTCGTAGACGCGGCGCTTAAAAAACACGACTTCCCGCATGGGTTGCCAATACTCAACCCAACGCCATCCATCGAATTCTGGCTTTCTGGAGCATGCCAGATTGACACAATGCTCTCCCCCGACCAGGCGCAGCATGAACCACATCTGCTTCTGACCAATACAGCAGGGTGTACAGTTGCGTCGAATCAAATGCCTAGGCAGCTTGTATCGTAGCCACTTGTTGGTGCGCCCGATCACCTCCACATGGTCTGGTTTCAATCCAGTTTCTTCACGTAATTCTCTGAACAGGGCCTGTTCGAGGGATTCATTGCATTGAATTCCTCCTTGAGGAAACTGCCATGCATTCTGCCCCACCCTTTTGCACCAGAAGACCCGACCCTGGGAGTCGCTTAAGATAATGCCAACATTGGCTCGATAACCCTCGCAATCAATCACTTGTCTGACACTACGATAATCTTTGATAATTACCCAATTGTTTCATAAGGGCTGATTTTCGGCAAATCGCGACCATCGGTTCAGGCACCTCGCCCAACCGACTGAGTCAAACACCGAATCGCTCCCCACGTTCAACCTGATATGGAAATACAATGACTCTAGCTTTATTTGATCTTGACAATACACTGCTCGATGGAGACAGCGACTACCAGTGGGGACGGTTTCTAATTGCTGAAGGAATCGTCGACGCCGCGTATTATGAACGAGAGAACCAATACTTTTACGATCAATACAGGACTGGGGCATTAGATATTTATGAATTTTCACGATTTGCCTTTAAACCCTTATCGGAGACACCACTACCGAAGTTGCATAAATTGCGCGATGGATTTATCGCCCAACACATTCGACCGATAATCCTCCCCAAGGCTAGGGATCTGCTGGCTCGGCATCGCCGCCAAGGTGATCTATTGGTTGTTATTACTGCAACCAATCGGTTCGTCACCGCCCCCATCGTCAAGGAGCTAGGGGTAGACGCCCTCATCGCAACGGATCCGGAATTCAAGGAGGGCCGTTACACCGGCGAGTTACAAGGCATACCCTGTTTCAAGGAGGGCAAGGTCACTCGCTTGAATGCATGGTTGGAACAGACTGAGCAAGACTTGACAGACAGTTGGTTTTACAGTGATTCTCACAATGACATCCCATTATTGGATATCGTTACCCATCCGGTGGCGGTAGACGCCGACCCACAACTGGCCGAATATGCAAGGAAAAAAAATTGGCCAATCATATCGCTAAAAGACTGATTGAACGGGCTCTTAGGCTGGTACCTCAACCATCTCGAAATCCTCTATCGAGGCACCGCATTCAGGACAAATCCAGTTCAGAGGGATATCTTCCCATCGAGTACCCGGCGCCAACCCCTCTTCGAGGGCCCCCTTTTCTTCATCATATACCCAGCCACAGATTACACACATATATGTTTTATAGTCTTTCAAAGCAATATTCCTTCTTCAATGTTATGCATTGATTACCTATATGCAGCGAGGTATACCCATGACGAATGGGTATAGTACTCATACCACACACCTTAAGATGATAAAATAATGATGGAATAAACGGAGCAAGTGATGCGCAATCCCGATGATATACCGGTGGTATTGACCTTTGGAGGATCTGACCCAACGGGTGGGGCAGGCACACAGGCCGATATCGAGGCCATTGCGAGCATGGGTTGTCATGCCGCTCCGGTCACCACCGCACTAACGGTGCAGGATACTACCAATGTCATGGCATTTGTACCACACGACGCCGAGCTGGTGATGCAACAGGCTCGGGCTGTGCTGGAAGACATGCCCATCTCGGCAATCAAAATTGGCTTTACGGGCAGTGTGGAAATCATTCAGACCATACACACATTATTGACGGATTATCCGCAATTACCCGTAGTCGTCGACCCCATCATCAACGCCGGTGGCGGCAGGGCCATGACCGATGATGGGATGATCTCGGCCATGAATACCCTGCTCGTGCCGCAGAGCGTTGTCATAACGCCAAATACCCACGAAGCCCGTCGCTTGGCCCCTCAGGCCGACTCTCAGGACGCCTCAGCAATGGCCCTTCTGGAACAGGGTGCCGATCACGTGCTGATTACTGGAACACACCTCAAATCTTTCGATGTCATCAACATATTGTACGGCAATAATCGCAAGCTGGAGCAGTTTACATGGAAACGACTGGAGGGCAGCTATCACGGATCCGGATGCACCCTGGCCGCCTCGATTAGCGCTTTGTTGGCTCAAGGTCATCAAACCCTATCGGCCGTTCGCAAGGCCCAGGAATATACCTGGAAGACACTGAAATACGGTTATCGTGTCGGCATGGGACAATACCTGCCCAATCGCTTTTTCTGGGCAAATTCAGAGCAATGAAAGACCGTAAATACGCAATGGACAACCCACGGAAGGTGCAGCAGCTTTATGGTCTGTACGTGATTACTGACGGGACATTGACCCCAGCAGAATCGCTGATTACCAAAGTGGAGCAGGCCATCCTGGGCGGAGCCCGCCTGGTACAATATCGCAACAAAAGAAACGCGAGACAAAACTGTCTAGCACAGCTCCGCGATCTTGTGAGTTTATGCACCGAACACGATGTACCCCTGATTATCAATGACGACGTAGAGTTGGCGATTTCATCCGGGGCCAATGGCGTACACTTGGGAAAGGATGACAGCGCGCTTAACCGTGCTCGGTCATTATTAGGAGAGGAAGCGATAATCGGCATATCCTGTTATAACGATGTCGACCAGGCCATCAGGGCCGAATCCGATGGCGCGGACTATGTGGCCTTTGGCAGTTTTTTCCCCTCCGCCACAAAACCGCAAACCATCAGGGCCGATCCGGCATTGCTCCGCCGGGCTGCTGAATGCCTTGGCATTCCTATTTGCGCCATAGGGGGTATCGCTGCCGACAATGCCGGCACACTCATCCAGGCCGGGGCCGATATGGTCGCGGTAATCAGCGACGTGTTCGCCAACCCCTATCCCGAGAGGCGCGCACACAGCATAGCTCGGTTATTTTCAGGATACCCAGGATCTAGGTAGCAATCTAAAAACGATGTTTCAAAACGGCTTTTAATAATCAAGGTGGTTTAATGACCCAATCAAACGAACTTTTTTGCGCAGCCAAACGCCATATACCGGGTGGGGTCAATTCTCCGGTGCGCGCCTTCAATGGCGTGGGTGGTGATCCGGTATTTTTCGATCATGCCCGAGGCGCGTATCTCTACGACACCGACGATAAAAGATATATCGATTACGTGGGATCATGGGGACCCATGGTACTGGGACATGCCCATCCGGAGGTAATCGAGGTGGTGCAGCAGGCCGCTGAGAAAGGTCTGAGTTTCGGTGCACCCACGGTTGTGGAGACCGCAATGGCGGATAAGGTATGCGAGCTCGTGCCCTCCATCGAGCTCGTGCGCATGGTAAATTCCGGTACCGAGGCCACCATGAGCGCACTGCGACTCGCCCGCGGGTTTACCGGCCGCGATACCATCGTGAAATTCGAGGGCTGTTATCACGGCCATGGAGATTCATTACTGGTCAAGGCCGGTTCTGGTGCCCTGACCCTGGGGATACCCAGTTCTCCCGGGGTGCCTGCAGCGCTGGCCCAACATACCCTGACGCTTCCCTATAATGAACTGGACCAATGCCATGATACCTTCAATCGCCTAGGACCAAAAATCGCTTGTGTCATCGTGGAACCCGTAGCGGGAAATATGAACTGTATCCCTCCTCTGCCTGGTTTTCTGGAAGGACTCCGTTCCCTCTGCGACAGCCATGGCACGGTGTTGATCTTCGATGAAGTCATGACGGGTTTCCGGGTTGCCTTGGGGGGCGCGCAGGCCTATTACGATGTCACCCCGGATCTCACTACCCTAGGCAAGATCATCGGGGGCGGCATGCCAGTAGGTGCCTTCGGCGGTAAGCGCGAAATCATGGAACAGCTGGCCCCATTGGGGCCGGTCTATCAGGCGGGCACCTTGTCAGGAAACCCCATCGCCATGAGCGCCGGGCTAAAAACCCTAGAGCTGATCTCAAAACCCGGCTTCCATGAAGAACTTGGCCGGAAAACCCAGAAACTGGTCGAGGGCGTTCTACAGCAGGCGAAACAAACGGGTGTTCCCATGACCGCTAACCGGGTGGGCGGCATGTTCGGATTGTTCTTTACCCAAGCGCAGACCGTGAACCTTTTCGCACAAGTAACCGACTGCGACATTAATCGATTCAAGCGGTTTTTTCATGGCATGCTCGATGCCGGCGTTTATCTGGCACCATCCGCCTTCGAGGCGGGTTTTGTCTCCAGTGCACACAGCGAAGAGGACATCGATCAGACGATTAGAATTGCCAGTGAGGTGCTGGCTTCTAATTAGTTTCTAGATCCTGCAAGTGACTGCACTCACATCGCACAAGCTCTTGATCCGTATAGCGATATTTGCCC
>JBDLIZ010000052.1:0-16849 GCA_039714615.1 Pseudomonadota bacterium
GAACCGTTCGCCAGTCATATGGCTGCCTCTCCCTGGCACTGGATCCCGGCTTCCATGCCGGGATGACGGTATTTCCGGGTATGTCGTGAACGGTTACAATATTTATTATCGGAGTCTGCCCCAAACCCCTGGCCTGAACAACCACTCAAAGCATTCCCTTACCAAAGGATTTCACCGCTTTAGCTTCAAGTTCGGCCTGCGGCTTGAACCAATGCAGCTTTTCGTGGAGTTTGACCACTTCGCCGACGATGATCAGGGTCGGGGGTTTGACCTCATGGGTTTTTATCAGTCCTGGCAGGGTCTGGAGATCGCCGATCAGTACAGCCTGCTCCAAGGTTGTGCCCTTGGTGATCAGTGCAGCGGGTGTGGTCGCGGGCAGACCGTGTTCGACCAACCGGTCGCAGATGATCTGTACACCATGCAAACCCATGTAAAATACCAGGGTCTGCCTGGGGTGGGCCAGCATTTCCCAGTTTAGATCGATGGTACCGTCCTTGAGATGCCCCGTGACAAAGATGCAGGCCTGAGCATAGTCACGATGGGTCAGGGGAATTCCAGCATAGGCCGCACAACCGGTAGCGGCGGTGATACCCGGTACGACCTGAAACGGCACCCGCTCCTCGATCAAGCTGGCAATCTCTTCCCCACCCCGGCCGAATAAAAATGGATCTCCCCCTTTGAGACGCAGCACCCGCTGCCCCTTCTTGGCTAATCTTACTAACAACTGATTGATGCTCTCTTGAGGCAGGGCATGCTTGTCTCGCGCCTTGCCGGCATAGATGCGTTCAGCATCCCGGCGGACGAAATCGAGAATCGGCGGTGCAACCAGGCGATCATACACGACCACATCGGCCTGTTGCATCAACCTCAAGGCACGAAAGGTCAGCAAATCGGGATCTCCCGGACCGGCACCTACCAGATAGACCTCACCCACCGACTGCGGGGTATCGATGGCCTGATCGATGGCCTCTTCAAGCATATCTCGGGCGATGTCCTCCCTGCCGGCAAAGACCATTTCAGCCACCGGTCCTTGCAAGATGGCTTCCCAGAAGCCGCGCCGTTGCTCCACCGTTGAAAACCGTGTCTTGACCTGGGGCCTGAACGACTCGACCAAGCGGGCCAATCGACCATAGGCGGCGGGAGTACAGTTTTCGAGTCTCGAACGCAGCAACCGCGCCAGTACCGGTGAGGCCCCGCCGGTAGAGACCGCAATCTGTACCGGCGAACGATCAACAATCGAGGGCAGGATAAAACTGCACAACGCGGGGCTGTCCACTACGTTCACCGGAATGTTGCATGCCTGGGCCTGCACGGAAACCTGCCGGTTTATCGCTTCATCGTCGGTGGCGGCGATGGCGAGCACGCAGTCATCGAGATCATCATCTTGAAAGACCCTAGCGATGTACCTCAGCTCCCCGTTTTGGACCTGGGTCTGGAGTTCATTACCGAGTTTCGGGGCCACCACAGTGACGTTTCCACCGGCCTCATTGAGCAACGCCACCTTGCGCGCCGCGATCCCTCCCCCGCCCACCACAACACAGTCTTTTGCTTTGATATCAAAAAAAATCGGCAAGAAATCCATGGCTTGGCTACCTTTAATCTGTGGAAATGGAGTCAATACACTATGGCGTGCCCAGCGGTATACTTAGCCGCCAGGCCCCCGGAGCATTTCGAACTGTTTCATGGTGAAATCGGTAATCGGTGCAATCCTTTTTCGCATCACCGTGCCGATGGCGTCGGTAAGGCCGAATATGGGAGCCACCAGTTGCTCACTGTACAGGGACAATACCAGCATCGCCCGCAGCGGGCCGTTGCACTGCGGTATCAAGGCGAGCACCTCCCTGAGCGCTGTTGAATCATCCCATGATCGCTCGACCTCTTGCTTAATGGCATCGATGTCTCGAGGTCTTTTGTCCCCGCTGCGGATGGCAGCAAAATAACCGCTGATGGCCTCCAGCAAGGCCACCACTACATCTTGATTGGCCGGCTTCTGCAAGGCCATCTCGGCGACACGCAGAAAGCCTTGTCCTGCAGCACTCAGGGTCCGGCACAATTGAATGGCAACGGGATTACCCTCCTTGATCAGGGACTGAAGTCGAACATCGACCGCTTCCCAATCGGGATGCGCCATGCCGTCCAGGGGTAGATTATCCGCTGCAGCCACTAAAAAACCCACATAATAAGTCGTCCGGCGTTTGGCCTTATTCCACAGCTGCTGTCTATTCTGATCATCAATCAGACCCGGGCGCAATACCAGCCTGATGGAATCGATCATCGCCTGATGATCCCCTTCGAAGGGCAGAAATTCCACCAGATATTCGGCCAGTTCGGGACCCATCCCCCGGCGGGTCACACGCTCGCGTTCCAGCATGCAACGAGCGTTTTCCGCGGTGGCTTCGACCCACCATGCCCGGCGTGCCAGTTCATCGGTCAGCCCCCGGGCATGCACCACCGCGCTGAGCGCCTCCGGTTCTCCCAGCAGCAACAGTTTTTCAAGGCTTTCATCCCGCGCCTGCCCCATGCGGGTCCAGCGCTTTAGATAGCGCGGATACCCCCCGGGAGAACCGAGTACATGACTGGACAAAAGCTGGCGAACAGCGCGTAGATATTGCTCGTCCTTGCCGTTCGGATTCAGGGGCACCCTGGCTTCCCCCTTCTCGGACAGGGCATGCACTACCATGCGCGACTCATCGATGCGCACCGCTTGCAGATTTTGCGCAAGCAGTACGTTCAGTCTCAGATTGTCCTCGCTAGAGAGTTCCATCAGTTGAGTTGTATCCTTTGCCCCCACGGGATCTTGGCCTTGCCCTTCACCAGCCAGATGACCGAGTATCCCGGCGGGTTTGGCGGAAACTCACCTTGCGCATCGGTGAAGTACAGCAATAGATCCGGTGCCATATCCTGTCTGTCGGTCCATTCAAATACGGGTGTAAACCGCGTTCCGCCACCGCCACTGAACCGCCTGGGCAACTCGAAGTCCTCCCAAGGCTCGTAATACCAGGGACCCTCCTTGGACAGCTGTGTATCACAGGCCAACAGTGTGATGCGAGCCCGCACCTGCCCTTTGACGGCATCGATCTCGGAGAGGAACTCGCTCATCTCCTGCTCACTGATGGAACCGCTGACATCCAGTGCCACCATCAGATTCACCTGGGCACTGCGCAGACTGGGAAAAACAGCAGGATCGCCTCTACGTGAGGATGGCCTTGAATAACTGTAATCATCCCGGACCACGGCGGTCATGTAACGCGCCAACAACATGCGCCAAGGGAGCTGTGGCTGGAGCAGAAAATCCACCATACGGGCCATGGCACCACCCAGCTTGCCGGCCTGCATGGCCTGCTGCGCGGCCCCGGCGAGGCGTTGCTGCCATTGCACACCGAGGGCCTCTCGCTGATCAGTAGTCAGAGGAGCAGGCTGCCGGGCACCACCGGATGTATCAGTCTGCCGTTGAGAAAGTTGGCGTTGACCCTGGCCCTCACCGGACCGCGGTGCCGAGTTCCCCTGCCCCCTGCTCTGCTGTTGCTGCCTGCCGCCCTCGGCCTGGTCGGCGTCATAGACATGCTGGTCCAAGGTATCCCGCTCGTCATCTTGCTCATCAAGGCATGGATAGATCTCTTCAGCACTCATGCCTTCGAATTGATCCATCACCAGGACCCCGGGCGGTGGGGTCAACCCATCGTTGATCAGCAACGGATTGATCGCATAGTCACAGGCAAGATCCCAACGGTGTTTGAGACGATGTTGGCGACGGTTGAAATGGGATAAGGCACAATGCAAGGCCTCATGGGCCAGTACGAACTGGGTCTCATCCGGGCGCAGGGCCTGGATATATTCGGTATTATAAAAAAAACTGCGGGCATCCGTGGCCGTGGTTCGACACCATCTTGGATCGGCCACGATCATTGGCAGTCGCAATACCAGGGCCCCCAGAAAGGGCCTCTCCAAAATCAGGCGGGTGCGGGCCGCCGCCAACTTGGTTTCGATTTTTTCCAGATCCACAGCCACTCAATCCTCAAAAATCATTACATCGGCAATCTCATTCGCCCAGATCGAAAATTGAGGCAACTCAAACAAGGCCTGGCCGATGGCGCGATGCATGTCGGAAACCATCATCACCCCCATTTCCCGCTGTGGGAAGCGGCGAGCATAATCCAGGATATGACCCTGCACCTCACTGGCCTCCTGATTATGCCGCGCGCGTATGGCATGGCCTACCAAGGCGGAAGCCACTGCGTACTGCAAATCGATTTGTTGCGGTACGCAAACCTCCTCCCCCCGCAGAATGGCTTGCAGATCGGGCATCTGCTCAAGGCTGGCGATAAAGGCATTCAGTTCTACCCCTGCAGCGGGGCCCACACAGGCCTGCAGCGCCCCGAGCAGCAGCTGCGAATGATGCTCAAATTTTTGCAAGGCCCGGTGGGCGAACTCCCAGGATCTCGGCGAGGGGAAAGCCACCGAATTGTGGGCCGGATCGAAATCGAACAACAACTCCGGGCGGAAGCGTAAAAAACCGATAATCCGTCCATCGATCCCATTGTCATAGGCCCAGGCCACCCAGTCATCCAGATGAACATCCACCTCGAAATGGGAAAACCTATTGGCCAACGGGGCAGGCATGGTGTAGGTCACACCGCGATCGCCCTGGCGGTTACCGGCGGCGAATATGGCCCAACGCTCCGGGATCGAATAATTACCCAGGCGGCGATCAAGTATGAGCTGATACGCCGCGGCAGACACACTGGGTGCCGCCGAGGTGATCTCATCGAGAAACAGGATGCCCTCGGAGCCGTGGCGATCGGTATTGGGCAGCATGGCGGGAACCGCCCATTCGACCAATTCATCGACCCGAAACGGAATACCTCGCAAATCGCTGGGCTCCATCTGAGAGAGACGGATATCGATTGCGGGCACCTCATGTCGCTGGGCAACCTGGCTCACCATCTGCGATTTACCCACCCCCGGCGGTCCCCAAAGCATCACCGGTGTGTGGTAGCCGTGACGGGTACTAATGAATTCCTTTTCCAGAACGGAGAGCAGATGGGCTGGGCGCATAGTGCAAGAATAGGTTTAAGTGGGCGCTCAAAATGGTCAAGAAACCAATCGAGATCAGGTGTTGAATCCGGCCTTAGCATACCATTGCTTGGCCTTTTCGGGGTCCTTGTCGATCCCTCGACCTTCTTCATACATCATGGCCAGCGTGGTCTGCGAGCCCGCCAGTCCCTGTTCCGCGGCCAAGGTAAACCACTTGACGGCCTTAGCACCGTTGCGCTCTGCGCAATCGCCTTCCAAGTACATAAAACCCAGGCCATGTTGAGCCAGGGCATGCCCCCCCTGCGCCGCCTTGCGCATCCACTTGTATGCCGCCATCGGGTTGGGCGCCATACCCAAACCATTCTGAAACATGATCGCAACGCGATGCTGGGCATCGAGATTGCCCTTTTCCGCCAGCGGGGACAACAACTGCATGGCGCGGGAAAAATGCTTGGCCTCAAAGGCCGCCATGCCACTGCTAAAATCAATATCGTTTAGATCAGACATAAAAAACTCCACATATGTTCATTGGGTCCGGTAGAACAGAGTAAAATGATAACGACACCCATTTCGAGAGCGAATATCACCGTTGGGGGAACCACATAGCCATTAGGGGCCACTGCGGTGGAAGCACCCTGAGATTTATACAAAATATAGTCGATGCAGCATATGCTACTATACTAAATTATATTAAGCTTAATCCCGCTTCTGAGTATTCAGCGTTTTTCACCCAGATCCTGCAAGGGATCATGCTTACAGAACACAATCTTTTGATTCATAAGATCGAATTTGTGTGATATGAGTGCGATCACTTGTAGGATCTATGTTCAATAATATTGGGGGTTTAGTTAGTGTTCGATATAAGGCGTTATATAGTCGGTTGGGGGCAAATGTTACTGCCCTTCTTGACTTGGATTGGAGATCTCAAAAGCCTCGCGGTGATCCGAGCGGATATTATTGCAGGGATTACTGTGGCGCTGGTATTGGTTCCTCAGTCCATGGCCTATGCACAGCTTGCGGGCTTACCTCCCTATTTCGGACTCTATGCTTCTTTTCTACCTCCGATAATAGCCGCTTTTTTCGGTTCTTCGCGACAGCTAGCTACCGGTCCTGTAGCAGTGGTTTCATTGATGACTGCTTCCGCGCTAGAGCCCCTGGCAGCAACAGGCTCTGAAGGATTCTTTGCTTATGCCGTGTTATTAGCTTTGCTAGTCGGTGCGTTTCAGTTTGCCCTAGGCATGCTTCGGCTGGGTATTTTAGTTGACTTTTTATCTCATCCCGTGGTCATTGGATTCACTAATGCCGGCGCACTGATTATCGCGACCTCTCAGTTGGGGAAACTATTTGGGGTCAGTGTAGAGAAGGCCGAACATCACTATGAAACTGTCTGGAACACTATTTTGGCGGCAATCGATCACAGTCATAGTGCCACGATTATTATGGCTGTTGTAGCGTTTGGAATAATGATTATCCTCAAGAAACATGCGCCACGCGTGCCTGCCGTGCTCGCTGCCGTTGTGGTGACTACGGCCTTGTCAATTTATTCTGACTTTGAACTACAACACGGCAAAATTGTTGGCACTATCCCTGTAGGTTTGCCAGGCATTAACCTCCCAAGTTTCAGCTGGGAGATTGTCGGTCAGCTCATGAGCGCCGCGGTAACGATCGCCTTAATCGGCTTCATGGAGGCGATATCGATTGCTAAAGCCATGGCGGCGCGAACGCGTCAGCGCTTGGACGCGAATCAGGAATTGGTCGGTCAAGGGCTAGGCAATATCGTCTCAGGGCTATTTTCGGGGTATCCGGTTTCAGGGTCTTTTTCCCGTTCTGCCGTGAATATTGATGCTGGGGCGAGGTCGGGGTTTTCATCGATCATCACGGGTCTCATGGTGGGTGTCACCTTGCTGTGGTTGACCCCGTTGCTCTATAGCCTCCCTCAAGCAACACTGGCTGCTGTCATTATCATGGCAGTGATCAATCTAATTAAAATTAAACCTATTATTCACGCCTGGAAAGCACAACCCCACGATGGCATTGTCGCTGTTATCACGTTTGTACTGACGCTGCTATGGGCGCCACATTTGGATAAGGGTATTCTGGCCGGCATCGGTCTTTCATTGGTTCTTTATCTGTTTAGAAGCATGCGGCCCCGATTTGCAGTTCTGTCCCGTTATAAAGACGGTACGATGCGCGATATCGCAGTTCGTACGCAACTCAAAACCAGCGATAAAATAGCTCTGGTTCGCTTTGATGGATCGCTTTATTTCGCCAATGCCGGTTATTTCGAATCCAAGGTTTTAGAGGTTTTGGCGGAAAACCCAAAATTGAAGTTTCTTATCATTGATGGTCAGGGCATCAATCAAATCGATGCTACGGGTGAAGAAGTGTTGAGGCATCTTCACCAAAGGTTGAAAGCTACGGGTGTCGAGATGGTGTCTGCACGAATGAAAAAACAAATTTTAGATGTGCTGAGACGTACTGGGCTTAGAACCGAAATCAGTGAGGAACATTGCTGTTTCCCCAGGATTCAGCATGCTCTTGAGTATGTCTGGAATGAGCTTGGCGATGACTATGATCGCAGCACCTGCCCATTGCGGGAACGTCGAGGCAAGGCTACGCCGTAACTAACAAGTTGTTTTGAAGGAAAAAAGTTGTATGTGGCGAGAAAGCCTAAAAAAATATTATCCAAAAGCCAAACCCTTTAGGGATTCATTAGATCAGATCAATAAGCGGTTAGGGGAACATGGATTTACTCCCAAAAATACGCTATTCGCAAACTGTACTTGCCGGGATGAAATCAATTGTCAGGATCTGGCGCTGTTGAGTGAATATTGGGGTGAAAATTTTGATTTGGCCGGCTTAGGGGGTATCCCCAGCTCGGGTATTACCGGATTGTCCGCTTACCTGCATCATGTTCCAGATAACGGCAGGATGCTGATCGTCGGTGGGCCACATATCGGAATAAATGAGCAAGGTGTATTAGGTAAAGTAAAAAGAGAGGGTATGAGTCAGGACTCATCCGCATGCGGTGCTTTGCTTGCTTGTGTAGAAAAGCTGTCTACCGACGAAAACTTTACGCCAGAATTTGATGAATTAGATCCTGAGCAGTATTTATTGGAAAAAAGCTTACAACCTTATTTTTCGGAAATCATTGTAGCTGAAAACAAGCTTCAACTGACTACCGAGAAGATGCTAATTGCTTCATATGACAGACTGGTAAAAATAGTAGACGCGTTAAAAGAAGACTGTCCTCCTGTGGTCTTGGTATTTGGTGTTACGATCAATACGCCTACGGGCGAAGACGATTATTTTGATTTGAGAAGATTTCGTAATCTCACCGGGTCCCAGTCATTCCTTGAGTAACTGACGCTAGCCATTCGGCCCTTTAGAACTCAGCGGTAATCCGTGCGCCGGGGATGAATCCTTTGAGGCTGTCGCCAACCTTCTGGTCCTGGTCCACATACTGTAGCTCTGGTTTGTGAGTTGGCTCAGCGTAATCCATGCAGCCGCCATCCAAGGGAACAGAGGGACGAATGCGACCAGCTGATCAATCATGGGTAATAACCTGCTCGGGTTGTTTGATGAGCGTCGGTGGTAAGTGCTGCCGATGTCCTCGATACCAATCCGGGGAGCTATCCACGGTATCGATAGGCAATTTATCCCATTGCCAGGGGAGCCAGACTTGCTGGGGGTTGAAAACCTGAATATGCGCGCTGTCTGGATCCTTGGCGGATAGCAGGATCCAACCATTGCCAATCAGCTCTTGTAAGGGTGGTTGGCGTTGGTAGATCGCGGTAAGTATCTCTGTCTTGGCCTCTACCAGCACCTGCAAGCGCATCGCTTCGTGGATTTCGATCATCTGTTTGGGCAGTCCAGTGCGCAAATCGGATTCGACACCGTCCATGACCCTGAAAAATCCGGTGACATTATGGGTGATTTTGGAACTGCAACCGTACTGGTCGTTGTTCACGGTGGAGAAGTAGTACTCCAGGTTAATGCCCGCGCCTACCGGTCCGGCATTGAGTAAGATGTTTTCCAGCACGCTACCTTCAGGGTCCTGGCTGGGGTCATAGGAGATGAGAAACACACGCCGATCGAAAAATGCGCCCTGACTCAGTGCACGCCGTCCGATGAATGCGGCTGCATTGGTGGCATGACCGAATTCGGGCCGCACCTGACTGATATCGTAACTGCGCATTTTAATATGATTATATGCGCGTTTGAGATAGGGGTTATCCGGTGTGATATCGAATTTTCGGCAACGTTCGTGGGCAGAATGGCGCGCGGCTATCTCAAGATCTGCACCCACATTTTGCAGGGCATGGTCAAAATTCGAGGGCATTCGTTTCAGATCATACCAATGAAAAGACTCATCACAGGTGTTGTGCATGGCGCCCACGGACCAGGTGTCATCGGGAATGTCGATACCGCGCTGGTAAAGCATCCTGCGCACCTCCGGTCGGTTGGCCATGGCGGCAAATACCCGGGCGTTGGGTCCACCGTGACGACCGGAACAGGCGCCACAGTCATGGGCGGCTTCATGCGGATTGTTCTCGCTAGTGGATCCGTGTCCCATGATGACGACTAAGGGTGCGAATCCATGCGACAGGCCGATGGTGCGCAGGAAATTATGTGCCCGATCTGCCTGCTCGGTATCAGTGAAGCCAAGCCGGTTTTGCTCCGCCGTGGCCTCGCTGCCGTCATCCTCGGCGGTAAGTGCCAGGGTGGTGGGAACGCGCTGGTCTATGGCGGTGTAGAGCCGGTGTGTGGTGTGTTGCGTCTTGAGTGGTGCAAACACCTTGGCGACCGGCGCGCCCAATGCGGCCGGTGCCGCCAGGGCGATGCCGATCGCACTGGTGAACAGCCCGTGACGGGTATCGTTCAACAGAAAATCATTAAGCGCTAGGCGCATAGCGCGGCGTTTATCATGGTTCGCTTTAATATCGGCATTTTCGGCCCTGGCCACTTCCCGAAGCTCATGAGCAGGGTGAACGCCCACCGGGCAAAGTGCGGTTGGCGTACTGGCATCCAAGGCCTTCCAATTAATGGCAACCCCGAAAAAACCCGCCGCTCCAAGGGTTTAGATGGCTGGGTTATGTTCTTCCAGGTGGCGTCGGATTCCTTCTTCCCGGTCGTCCATGCAGAATACAATCTGGGATTGTGGGCGTCGTTCTCGGGTTTTCCAACGGCCACGATCATGGTTGTGTAACACCGCATTGAACAGCTGGTCACGGTAATGATTCTCAAAGGCCTGTAACCAGAGCTGCCCTGCCTTGTCTGGAGTGAGCTGGTCCAGGCAATCGAGCATCGTTTCCACCTGTTCCAGGGACAACGCCCGTATCGTGCCGCCGTGTAATCCCAGGTGTTGAGCGAGTCGGAACAATCGCCAGCAACTGCGATAGACACTGTGCCCTTTGGGTCGGTCTGCGGCGGGGCTGTGTCGCCAGGTCCAGATCATGTAGGCGACATAGCGCCATTCCTCCGGGTTTAGCACATGCTCACCCACCATCGAGGTCAAGCGATGCGCACGATTAACGGCATACTCGGGTAAGCGCAGATTATACAAGGCATAACGTACTAGGAATTCTTCCTTATTGGTGCGGAAATACCAGCGCAGGAAATCTAGGTCTGGCGCAATATTCCAGATTTGGCGGCACAATCGCCTGGCAAACAGGCGTTCCAGGATAAGAAACACCGCGAGGTAATCCAGCAGATCGATGCGCGAGATCAGTCCTTTATATCCCGGGTGCGCATGACGCCATAGAAACATGCCGGACCAGCCCGGTAATTGCAGCGCTAATCGTTCCAGATATCCAATCCAGCGCGGTTCGGGCAAACCAAGGTGTTTCAGTTCCGAAATGATCGCATCCAAGGCGTTGCCTGGAAGCGAAGTCAAAATATGGTGCCATCCTGGAAAGTCATCGAATACCCATGCCAGATCCCGGACGGCGTTATTGCGCCAACTGGCGTAAAAACCCTGTTCCTGGTCGCTGCTGTGCCAGGCGGCCACGCCCTCATCCAGATGGTTACCCAGTTGGCGGATGAGAAGAGGCCGAATGTTGTCCAACACATCTTCACCGGTAAGCGCCTTGAGCACGTCTCTGAGAGTGTGTTCCTTACCCACTCGTTTAAGCATACGGCTCAATAAAACCTCTGCTTCAAGCCTCATTTGACGACGCACCCGGAATTGTTGTTTGTCCTCTACATCAGCGCTATCGGCAAACGCGCTGATTATCGCTTCTGCCTGATCAGGTGAAAGATCCATGAGATCTTCAGGGTGGAGGATGTAATGCTCAAATCCCAGGGACCGCAGGCATGCGCTCCATAGATCGGCAACGACCTCCGCCTCCGAACCCAGGCTGCTGGAGTCTATGATTTTGCGTCGACACCTTTCCGGGACATCTGCCTGGAAACGTTCAAGCGCAGAAAGTTCTTCAATGTACCAGTTGAGTTGGCAACCCGTCACGGGTTTGAAGGTCTGTAGTAGGCCACAAAGATAGATGTCTCTTTTAAGTATGGATTGGTTATCAGATGTGAATATACGGCTGCTTGCGCCCAACTCAGGGTCTGCGTTTAGGGCTTCGAGGAGATCTTTTGAGGTAATACGACCTTTATGATAAAGCTCCAAATACTGTGCCTCCGGAAGGTATCCAACCTTGCCGGTCAACTGCTGCGCCTCCATCAACGCTTGTGGAAAGCGATGATGCTGGTAGGCGTGCAGCGTATTATGGTGTACGAAATCCTTAAGGGGAGGCTGGCTAGGGAGAATATGATGAAAGTGGGCAATGGCTTCACGTAGCCGTTTGCGTATATCACCTTCGCCATTTGAGTTACTGGTCACCTAGGCTGATTCCTTATTAACGATGCGCGAAAGCAGTGCTAAATTGGTTGACCGAGGCAGACATGAGTTCTAGCACTGGAGCAGGGTACACACCAACCAAGATGATACCGGCAGCGAGTATGAATACGGCCATGAACTCGATGGATCTTAAGTCTTCAATGTCTCGCATCGAGGGTCTTACGGGACCGGTGAACAACCGCCCCACGGTGCGAATGGCATAGGTCGCACTGACCAAGACACCGATGCTCAGCAGCACGACGACCCAACCCCAGCGCGCATAGCCGCCGATCAGAATATGCAGTTCAGCGATAAAGCTTGCAGTACCCGGCAAACCTACCGCTGCCACGAAGGCCAGGACCGTGAAAAAGGCAAACCGGGGGGTAACTCGAACCAATGAACTGTACTGGTCCACATCCCGCGTATGAGTGCGCTCATACAACAAGCCAATGAGCAGGAACAAAATACTCGCTACCAGGCCATGGGCCACCATTTGCATGACGGCACCCGTTAGACCCGTTACGTTGAGGGTAGCGATGCCCAGCAGTACAACCCCCATGTGACTGACCGAGGAGTAGGCGATCATGCGTTTTAGATCCCGCTGCCGGCAGCATCTGGGCGGCGCGGATCAGGCCGTAGGCGCCCATCTTCAGCAGGATGCCGGACAACAAAATGCTTACCGGACTGGGGGACTCCACGTGCGCAAGGGGCAACCAACCGTGAATAGGGAAGATGGGCATTTTGACGCCGAAACCAATTAAAAAACCGAAGAAGATCAATACCTGTTGGTGCTCATCCAGGGTCTTGGCGCCAGCGGCCACGGCGGCCATCTCGAAAGTTTTATGAGGCAATGCATCGAACAGCACCAATAGACTGATCAGCATAAATACTGAACCGCCCATAGTGTAAAGCACGAAGTTAATGGAGGCCCCGTGCCGATTGGGCCCGCCCCATCGGTCGATGAGGAAAAACAGTGGGATCAGCGTCATCTCCCAAAACAGGTAGAACAGCACCCAGTCCTGAGCCATGAAAACGCCCATTATGGCCGTTTCCAGCACCAGCATCAGCAAGTAATATCCTTTGACCTTTTGCCTGATGCTGCCAGAGGCGAAAATCGCTATCAGACTCAGCAAGGAAGCCAGCAACACCATTGGGTAGGAAAAGCCATCGATGCCCAAGGCGTAGTGCGTGCCAAGGCGTGGATTCCACTCGTAAAACTCCACCAGCTGGAGTTCGGCCGAGAAGGGGTCGAACCATACCAACAGGCCCCAAGCCAGAAGGAGTACAACTGTGGCATGCGCAATGGCTACGCCACGAATGAGGCGCTTCCATCATCCTGGGAGCAAGGCGATAGTTATCGCGCCGATCAGAGGTATTGCCAATAACAGCGTCAGATAAAGCAAGCCATCTCCTTGCTGAGTAGAGTTCTTATTATGCTGACAGCGTTACCGACAGCGCGTGTATTAATCCAGTTAGCGGTATCTGTGGATAAACCCTAGCGGGAGCCTGTTTTGACAGGCTGAAAGGATACGCTAATATTGGCTGCCCGGGAGGGTCGAGCAGATAGGGTTGGTCGGACTATATTTGAACCCAAATGCGGGAACTTCTAGTTTGCCTACAGATATTGCCCAGGAACCGAAAGTAAATATACTAGCATTTTTGAAGCCAGCTGTGGAGCACTTGCGCGCCCAAGAGCAAGGTCAGTTCTCCTGGGAAAATCCATAAAAGTCGACGAGGTCTTAAACCCATCCGAAGCCGTAACCACTCGGTAGGAACTTCATTTTTTGTCCACAGATTTTCTGGAGGATACTAAATTCCTTACTCCTGGAATATGCCAATCAAGGTCTTATGCTTGTAATCGCCAGAGACCCTTCATCCGTGATCCAGGATCATCTGACGCATTGAATTACTGGTGATCGCTCGGTCAAATGCCTACACGCCTCCCTCCATGGAGATATTCAGCGTATTCATTCGGTTATGTATGCTGCACCTTTAATATTTAATATAGCTTATTAAAATGAGGAGACGAATATGCCCGGTCAAGACTATCGAGACGCAACCACCAAGATGGAAGAAATGAGTGTTGATCCCGAGTACATCATAGGATGGCAAGGGGGCTATCTGGGACATCCCGAAAGAGAGGAGCAACGTGTAACCGAAGCCTATACCGCGGGTTACGAAGACGGTCAGGCACACAATACCGATAATCTTTCAAGCTGGGCAAAACAGTAACTTCTTCGATGATTGAGTGGGAGTGCTTTCCCACTCAATCATCGAGGACAAAATCGCTTAACCGTCGCCCCATACACCGCCTTCCGGTACCGGCGACTTGCGGTTGTTCTGAGGCTCCAGACTCAACATCCCCTCCAGCACCCCCTTGAGGGCGCCCACGGCGATGGGCGCCTCGGCATCGATGATGTAATCGGGGATCCATTTGTTGTCCTTTGCGCCCATCTTATCCCTGACGTTCTGACCAAAGATGCGCTTAAGACTAAAGCCCGGCCCCTCCTGCTCTGAATATGAGCACTCCGAGTAGTCGTTCATTCGTAAATTGAGCAAATCGGTGAAGGCATCACTGTACTGCCCTGCACCATTGGCATCCACACGGTTGCCCTGCATCGTAATGGTCAGGTGCGATGCCAAGGCGATGATAAACTCACGGCGTTGTTCATCACTCATCTTGCCGTACACCATTCGATCGGCGATATGAATCATGAAGGATATGAACTCTGCGATGACATCAAGGCGCTGGCTTTGTGATATGGTTTCGAATCCCTCATTTTCCAGACGCAACAGCCCCTCGGCAGCAATACGCCATAAATTGAATGCAATGGCACTGGCGATATCGTTAATGGATCGGTCACGACCCTTTAGATTCCAGCGGGTTTTAAGACGGGCCATTTTCAACTCCTGGGGTTTTAGTAAAGCACTCACTTTGAATATGGAATGTGGTGCATCTTTGCCTCCCATGCTAGCATAAAATGGCGCTGCATTTTAGCCTCATATCCTATTGATTCGTATGGAATAAATT
Source organism: Pseudomonadota bacterium (assembly GCA_039714615.1). Taxonomy (GTDB): domain Bacteria; phylum Pseudomonadota; class Gammaproteobacteria; order JAAEPA01; family JAAEPA01; genus JAAEPA01. The sequence continues at coordinate 14,904 of JBDLIZ010000052.1, forward strand.
CCACTTGAATATTGTGGATGAACACATGAAGCATGCCAATGCACACTGATCCTGAATTGCTATGCGATACGGTACAAAGGAACTGTCATATCTCGGACGCCCATCATGCCGCGAATTTTACCCTTTGTATCTATTTATTGAAAATGCGTGAATATTACCGCTGGGAAATGGGCTATCCCTTCGGCCTTGCGATGCCCAAGGAAGAACTGGGCAGCTGGTTGAGCGAGCGCGAACAACTGTGGGAGACCCTGGAGGAGCAAGCCTATACCCCCTTGCAGATCGACGGTCACTGCCTGGACCCCTTCGACACCGAACAAATCAACCGGGCACTGACGCCCAAAGGCTATGTCTACAGCGGGGGGATAGGGCCAAGATCAACCCCCCATTTTTTTCTCGCCAAGCTGGAAAAAGAGATCGATTACCACGGCTTCACGGTGCTGATATCGGCCCGGGAATGCGCCCGTGATCTCACCGCACCACCGGCAATGGCCCTGGGAAAGACTATATTCATACGCAGAGAGTCCCTACGTCGAATGATCTGGGAAAAGGTTCAGGAATGGCGCTGGAATAGAAATGAAAACGCCATGGGACGGGCCCTGTCTTATTATGATTTTGACACCGATCTCAACCAGGCCCTGGATCAGATGACCGAGAGTGAACTGCGATCAGTGACCTTACATGAGATCGGAGAGGTCATGGCGGGGGAGTATTTAGGGGAGACCTGGTCGGAGATGCTGATCTCCCTGCCACACTCCAAGGTCGAAATCATGTGTCGCGCGGTACGCGATCATCTCGCCGATACCCTCAGCACCCTGCCCAAACTGCTTGAACACAAAGACCCAGCCTCCTTGCACTTCTACATGGCCAACCTGAGCGCCATGCGCCGAGATCTCTTTCCTGGATTCGTCGAAGCCTATAAAATCTGGTCAGACTCCAACCGTCTCGATGCCCTGCAAAAGGTCGTTGAACAAGGCAGGAACCACTGGTTGAATGTAGCCCGGGAGCTGCTGGAGATACACCGCAGACATGGCGAGAACTGCATGCCGCATCTGGAAACCCTAATTCATTCAAACCGTCTATGAAACCAATGTCAACACCAAGCGCCAAACGGATACCCCTGCGCAGCATCAAAGAAATCAACACCAATAGTTTTATTTTCGAAAAATCAAATGCCCTGCCGGCAGCCCTTTGTGATCAGCTGATCCAGCGTTTCGAGGCGGCCGAAGAAGAACAATATGAAGGCCGCATCGGGCAACTCATACAAAAAGACCGCGACGTAAAAAGGTCCACTGACCTGGTCGTCAGCGGAAAACCCCATTGGGAAGACATCGATCAGACCCTGTTCCGATCCCTGGCGATGGCCTTGAAGGAGTTTCGTGAAACCTACCCCTACTTCAAAGGTCCCTTTAAGGATATGGGCTACGCCATCCAACGCACGCGACCGGAAGAGCATTATCACTGGCACATCGACGGCGGCAGCCATGAGTTCAGTCAACGTCAATTGGTCGCCATATGGTATCTCAACGACGTCCAGGGCCCTGGCGGTGAGACGGAATTCCTGTTTCAAGACCTCAAGATCAAACCGCAGCAGGGCAAGCTGGTACTGTTCCCCCCCTTCTGGACCCATGAACACCGTGGCGTGACCCTGCAAAAAGGCGTTAAATATATCGCCACGACCTGGGTCGTCTTTGCGTAAGAACTTGTGAATGTTCTTAGCAGCTGTTTAAAACCTCGAAGCTACAAATCCGATTAGCGGCGACTCTCCCTCACCATACGGATGGCCCCTGGCTGGACCCAAGACCCCCTACTATGCCATTGTGCAGTTCTTCTAAAAGTCGTAAATATTTAGGCTCATGTTGGATTCCAGGGTCTTATTTGACCAGCAACTCAATCAGAGAGTGAAGCAGGGCTTTTCCCCGTTTGCCGATATTATGGACGAACTCAAA
>JBDLIZ010000053.1:0-16689 GCA_039714615.1 Pseudomonadota bacterium
AAGGGTTTCGTTCGATACGGGAAGCGTCTTTATCGGGTGATGGGCGAACGAGCGACGGCCTCCGCCGGCGCGGTGGTAGCCCATCACTCAGCGCCTTTGGGGATGGTGGTCAGACGCCTTCGAGAGGCGGAGCAGCGCGCCAAGAACCTAGGTGGCCGCAACGCCTTCGCACTCACCATCATCAAGCGCTCGGGTGGGGCCGTCGAGCTGACTGCGCCGTGGTTCCGTGACGACAGGAAACCGGAGCGCTTGGACGAAAACCCCATGGGTATCCTCATCCGGCTCAGGGACGCCTTCGCATCGGTGGGCCTGTCGCGCCGCGCCGCCTATCTCCTGCAGGACTGGATGCGGCAACTGCCCGCCGCGCAGCTGTTCGCTCAACGCCCCGGCGAATACCAGTCGATGCTCGCCCGCACCTTGGAGTACCAGTTGGGCAGGCAGAGCGGGGAAGACAAATTCACCACCTCCCTGGGTACCGCACTGGCGGCTTTGGCGACGAGCGACAGGATCGCCGGCATGCTCGACCGGGAGAAACCTCGACAGCCTACGGATTTTATCTCGACCTTTCTGGCCGTCAGTGAATTCCTGGCGCGCGAAGGCAGAACGCGGACAGCCTCCAGAGAGGGCAGGGAAAATCGGCGAGAGGAGGCTGTCCATGCCTGAATACCGTTTCATAGAACCGCTGGACGTATTGTACCTGAGGGGAAACCGGCTTTTCGGTGAGCCGGGGGCGCATGGCGAGGCGCTGATGCCGCCCTGGCCGTCGACGGTCTCCGGCGCGCTGCGATCCCTCATGCTGGTCGAAGGGGGAATCGATGCCACGGCGTATGGGCGAGAGATGCAGACACCGGAGGGAGCGTTGCTCGACGTGGTAGGAACACCGAAATCCCCAGGCAGTTTCAGAATCGCGTTTTACTCTCTGGCGGTAAGGCATGGCGAAACGGTCTCATCGTGTTTTCCCTTGCCCGCGGACGTGGTTCTGCACGGCGATCGACCAGTCCGTATCTCCTACTTGAGGCCAACCGAATTGACCGAAACCATCACCAGCAGTTTCCACTCGAGGCTACACCCGCCCGTGCTCAAGACCGACAGAAAGGAAAAACCGCTGACCGGCCGATGGTTGAACGCTCGAGGTCTACAGGCCTATCTCGACGGTAAAGATTTTGAAGAGGGACACCTTCAGTTACAGTCCGACTTGTGGGGCACGGATGCGCGCCTGGGGATCGCCCTGGATGCCGAATCTCGAACCGCTGCCGAGGGCCAGATCTACACGGCGGAGGCCGTGGCCCCGTGCCGTTCTGACACAGAGAACCATCACACGGGTTTTCTGGTGGGGATCGATGGGGGGCAAGGGCTCGTGCCCCGAGAAGGACTGATCCGCCTGGGTGGCGACGGGCGTGGCGCTGCTATAGAGGCCTGCAATACGCTGGTACCGGAGCCCGACTGGCAGTTCATCGAACACAGCCGTGCCTTCCGGATCGTATTGAGCACTCCGGGATTGTTCGAGCGCGGGTGGCTGCCCCCAGGACTCGATGATGATAACCGCTGGCATGGTCCTCAGGGCGTAAGTGCGCGGTTGGTCTCGGCAGCGGTGCCGCGTGCGCAGGTTGTCAGTGGCTGGAATCTTGCCGAATGGAAACCCAAGCCCGCGCAACGTGCCGTACCCGTAGGGGCGGTCTACTGGTTTGATGAACTCGAAGGTGGCACTGAAGGCCTGCGCAAGCTTGCCAGGGAGGGTTTCTGGTCAATAAACGCATATCCTGATGCCAATCGAAAAGCGGAAGGGTTTAGCAACGTCTTCATCGCGGCGTGGGCTGGATAATCATTCACATGAAGAATCGCAGAGTTGTTGGAGTACGAGAACCCCTGCCGTGCGGAAAAACCCACGGGCCGTCACCTGAGGAGTGCACCTGGGTCAGGAGCATGGCGGGGAGAAGAACCCGTGTTCCCCAAGGTGTGTTTCGTTACCGCTCCATGGAGGAGACCAATGCAGACTGGGAGCGTTGGCATACTGAGATGGTTGCCGAAGATGTTTCGATCGACAGATAACGATAGTAGAAGTACTTAACGAGCGTCAGAGGAAAAAAGATGTTTCAGGAAACGAAGGCAATGTTTCTCTATTGCACCAGCCCAGTCCACATGGGCGCCGGTGTGGCCGTGGGAGGGCTGATCGACAACCCGATCCAGCGCGAACGCCACACGGATTACCCGATGATCGCCGGTTCCGGGCTGAAGGGGGCAGTGCGACATGATTTCTATGCGCAGCCTGCCGGTAAAGACGAAGACAGCCTCCTAGATCGAATTTTCGGGCCAAATGGGTCGGATTATGCCGGGGCCATCAGTTTCAGCGACGCGCAACTGGTCGCCTTCCCGGTCCGCTGCCCCAGACGCGCCTTTGTTTACGCGACCTCTCCCACCGCGCTCGCGAGGGCCGCGCGCCTGCTCGCCCAGGCGGGCGTCCCAATGGACTGGGCCCCGGAACCGGAGATCGAAGCGGGTGCGTGCCGGGTGCGCAATTCCGCCGTCCTAGCCGACGATCAGGACGATCAGAGGCTGCATCTGGAAGCCTACGAGCTGAAGGCGAAAGAATTGAGGGAGTCAGTCAATCTGGATAATACCGCGGGCTGGCTTGCCGACAACGCCCTGCCCACGGACGAGGCGTACCGTTTTTTCTCGGCCAAGCTCAAGTCCGACCTGGTGCTGCTCTCCGACGATGACTTCGGCTATTTCGTGCGCAATGCCACAGTCGTGGAACCGCATGTGCGCATCAATGATGTCAGCGGCACCGCGGACGAAGGCGGCCTGTTCTATACTGAGAACCTGCCGCCCGAAAGCCTCTTGATATCGCTCATTATGGCCTCCCCGGAACGCAGTGGCAAAAATGAGCGTTTGTCGGCCTCCAAAGTGATGGGTATGGTGGTGAAAGGGGATGGCGACCGCCTTTATGGCTTGCATGGGCGGCTGATCCAGGTCGGTGGGGATGCGACCACGGGCCGTGGACAGGTTGTGGTGAACATCGTGGGAGGAGCAGGCGATGCCGACGCTTGATCAAGAACGGGCCGCTTTTGCATGGGAGAAGGTGTCAGATTGTGATCCCAGGTGGATGAGCGAGTACACTAACCTCGCCAAGGCCGCGCCGGCGCTGATAATGAACAACGGTCTCATGCAGACGCTGGCCTACTACCAGTCGAAGGAGAAAGGTCAACATCTGGCGCTCTCCAGAAATCTGTTTTCATGGCTCGGCAGCGGGCGCAACGGGGCGGGGGGGATGCTCGGGTTACAGAACCCCGACTATGATTCCATAATGAAGGCGCTTTACGAGATGGACTCGGAAAAATACCGCCGAGCGACCGAAGAGTCGCTGGCGTTATTGCGCTGGATCCGTCAGTTCGCGTCGGTAAGGATGAGATGATATTGGCAATGAACAGGGATCATACAGGCAGCCCCGCCGTACCCAAATATCTGCAATCCCAAGGTCTCGAAGATGCGCCACCAGGCCATCGTTTTGGCATGTATTTCCCTTGCTGGCTACCGGATAATGGCTGGAAACGGGCGGATAGTAATAAACACAAGGCCTTGCAATCGATCTTCGATTTAAAGCCCGATGCCGATGCCTTACTTAATGCGGTCCTGAAGAGACAGTTCGGTCAGTCGTCTGCTTTAGGCGAAAAAGTGCTCGCCCTGCCTGCGAAATCCACGGCTCCCTTCGTCACGGGTATCGGCATCGAACACCCGCTGGAGAACGGATTCGCCTTTCAAAACCCTTACGGCCTGCCGTACCTGCCGGGTTCCGGTGTCAAAGGTGTGTTGCGTGCCGCAGCCGAGGATCTGGCGCTCGGGATCTACGGGGAAACCAGAGGTTGGGACGTGCTCGCCATATGGTGGTTGTTCGGTTTCGAACCGATGAGCGTCTACCTGACCGGAAGATCTGGAAAGTTCGATGACAAAGTGCTCGCTGAAGAGGCCGAGCGCCGGAACAAGCGATTCTTATCATGGATCGAGCGGCGGGAGTGGGATCCAGTAACTCTGAAGAGTTTCAGCGATGCCGCCATGGACGACGCGAGGGACAAGGATAGGCAACAATGGCTGAATACCCCCGAAGACTTCCTACGGGCGCTGGCGGGTGTAGGGGACGAGGCTCGAAGGCTCGATTCAACAAAAATCCAATTCAAGGGCCATCTGCATTTCTGGGATGTCTTCGTGAAGCCGAAGAATGGCAGGCTTGGCATGGATATCCTTACTCCCCACCACACCGATTATTATCAAAATGGAAAGACTCCAGCGGATTGCGGGCAACCGGTGCCGAATCAGTTCCTGGTCGTTCCGCCCGGAGGTGAATTCGTTTTTTATTCGCAATGCGTGGAAGGTACGCTTCCAAGAACTCTGCAGGACAATTGGTGCGCTTTAATAGAAGCGGCGTTCGAGCATGCCTTTGACTGGCTCGGTTTTGGGGCTAAAACGGCGGTGGGTTATGGGCAGATGGTTACAGATACCCGCCTTGCGCAAGAGTTCACCGATAAGAGAGGGGAATACGAGCGATCATCGAAGGAGCAAAAACGTTTGTCTACGATGTCATCTGAGGAACGCAGTATTGACGAACTGGCGGGCTTGCTTCAGGAAGAACGCAAAGCGGAGCGGAAAGTGGCTGGTGGCGAGCTTTCCAACCGCTTGAGTGATCTGATCCGCGAAGCTGAAGCCGAAGCCGAAGCCGAAGCCGAAGCCGGGAACTGGGAAGTAAACTATCGGAGTCAACTGGCTGATCTAGCACAGGAGATATATGGCTATATCGGCTGGGGACCAAGCAAAAAGAAAAAAATGAAAAAAGCCCGCATAAATTCGTTACGTCAAAGAGATAACTGTAACACCTAAATCTTCACGCGCAGTGATCTCCGAATTTTACCAATCAGTATTAGCAAAAATGCAGTCAACTTTTAGAGATAGAGAATTTTTGGCAGACCACTTTGTAATCTACTGTATTAAAGGAGGAAATAACACGAGACAGTTTGAATTGAAGACCTTATGAAGAAGGGATTAAGACACATAATACGCTGCGGTTTAAACACATTCTAATGTGTTTGAATTGAAGACCTTATGAAGAAGGGATTAAGACATGTAATCTCTTTCGTATCTGCTGCATACGTTTATCGTTTGAATTGAAGACCTTATGAAGAAGGGATTAAGACCGACACCTAACAGGAATGTAATGATCTTTGCTGGTTTGAATTGAAGACCTTATGAAGAAGGGATTAAGACGAGTGGTGAAGGTGGATGTACTTGGTCGGGGGGAATCGAAGACAAATAATCATTATTCCTGAATATATCAATATATAACTGTTTTTCGTGGGCTGTAATCGTTTTTCATGCCATGATGCCTTATATCAGGATTCAACAGAAATTCACGCAAGTGCTAGAATATAATCAAAAATCTCAATCAATAACCATTTTTCATGCTTTTCCAGTGCTGGAAGTGGGATCAACGCTTGCGGGGTATGCGGCACTAATCGCAAGGCATGGCCTGTCTGTGCCCGCACCTGATTATCTATGCGCTGTCGGAATCAAATACAAGACGTTCGATAAAGGGCGATGGCACATTTTCACGCCAAGGCACAAGCCCGACGATAGCCTGCACGGCCACCTGACATTTGCGCTCAAACATGAAGGTATTGATCTGGCTGTGCTCAAAGCCTTGTTCGAGCAGATCGAGCCGCAAGCGATTGCGGACATCGTTCGCTCGGAACCAACAGGCGCTTATAGCCGCAGAATTTGGTTCTTGTACGAATGGCTCTGTGACAAAGTGCTTGATATCGAAGATGCAGCACAGGGTAACTTTGTACCGCTCATCAATGGCAAACTTCAATATCCGGGGGCTTCTCGCGATTCACGTCGGCACCGTGTCCGCAATAACCTGCCCGGTACGCGTGATTTCTGCCCTTTGATCAGGAGATCAGAAAAGCTTGATCGCTTTATTGGTATGAATTTATCACAGGCTGCTATAGACCACATTGGTAAAACACATGCTGGCCTGTTGAGTAGAGCGGCGGCATTTCTTTTACTGAAAGATTCCAAGGCATCCTACACCCTAGAGGGAGAAGCTCCGCCACATAACCGCATTGAGCGATGGGGGAAAATTATTGGCGAGGCGGGACAGCGGAAACTCAGTATTGAAGAGCTGGAATATCTGCAAACGGTTGTTATAGCCGATGATCGCTTTGTCATGCCCGGATGCCGCGTTGAAGTCGGATTCGTCGGTGATCACGATCGGGCAACCGGAATGCCGATGCCTGTTCACATCTCAGCGCGCGCCGAGGATCTGGAAAGCCTTTTGTCCGGTCTGATCGAAACAGACAAGCTCCTTGGCGAAAGTGATTACGACCCGGTGCTTATGGCGGCACTGATTGCGTTCGGCTTTGTGTTTATCCATCCGTTCGAAGATGGCAATGGCCGTATTCATCGCTACCTGTTCCATCATGTCTTGGCGGAAAAGGGTTTTGTTTCCAAAGGTTTGGTTTTTCCGGTGTCTTCCGTCATTCTGGATCGCATTGATGATTACAGACAAACGCTGGAGCATTACTCAAAACCCAGACTTGATCTTATCGAGTGGCGACCGACCGACAAAAATAATGTCGAAGTCTTGAACGAGACCATTGATCTGTATCGATATTTTGATGCAACCCAACAAGCGGAGTTTTTCTTTGAATGCGTCGAAGAAACCGTGAATAAAATTCTGCCTGAAGAGGTCAGCTATCTGACGAAGTATGATCTGCTAAACGACTTCATCAAAAACTATATCGACATGCCGGATAAACTGGTTGATCTGCTCATTCGCTTTCTCGATCAAAACGACGGTAAGTTATCGAAGCGTGCACGCGATAAAGAATTCAGTCAACTTACCAAGGCTGAGGTACGGACCTTTGAGCGCAAATATGATGATATCTTTCATGGTGATGAGTAATAGAACGTCTCAAAGCAATTCAGGATGCAGACTTTAGTGAACTGGGGAATATATGAATAGGATCCTTGTCTGTACGGTGGGTGGGAGTCATCAGCCCATTTTGACGTCGATAAACAAGGTGCGGCCTGATTTCGTCTGCTTCGTGTGCACCGGGCGCGATCCGGAGAGCGGTCGGCCTGGTTCGATTTCGCAGATCACCGGTAAGGGCAACGTGATCAGCAAACGCGTCGGTGGTAAGCTGGAATTGCCGAATATTCCCACGCAGGCCGGTTTGGAAGAGTCGCAGTTTGAAACGCTTAAGGTGCCGGCGGATGATCTCGATCAGGCGTTTGTGGCAATACACGACCAACTCGCGGACCTTCACAGTCGTTATCCACAGGCGGGGATAACGGCCGATTACACCGGCGGGACCAAGACCATGACCGCCGCGCTGGTCACCGCGGTTCTGGAGACCGGCGGCGTGGGGCTGCAACTGGTCACCGGCGCGCGCGCCGACCTGGTGAAGGTGGCGGACGAAACTCAGTACGCTCTGGCAGCGAACGTGCAGGGAATCCGACTCCAGCGCTCGATGGCGTCTTTCCTCGGGGCCTGGAGGCGTTTCGCCTACGACGAGGCTGGAGAAGGCCTGCAGACACTGGAGATGCCGCGCGATTCAGTGTTGCGGGCGCATTTGAGCCTGGCCCGGAATCTGAGCCGCGCCTTTGCCGCTTGGGACCGTTTCGATCATGCCGCAGCGCTGGAGGCGTTGGCGCCTTTTCGCAGCCGCGTCGGAAAATCCCTCGGGTTACATCTGAAGACGCTCAAGTTGCTCCGCGAGGACGACGACCGCCGGGTTCCGCTGCAGATCTTCGATCTATGGCTGAATGCGAAGCGCCGTGCGGTCCAGGGTCGTTACGACGATGCGGTAGCGCGCGTTTACCGATTGATCGAGTGGACGGCCCAGTGGCAGTTGAAGTCCCGGGCGGGAATAGACACCTCCGATGTGCTCCCGGAAAAGATACCCGAGGGGATCGAGCTTACGAAAAACCGTGACGGAAAGTATCAGGCCGGGCTTTTCCAGGCCTGGATGCTGATCGAACGGCTGCTCGACGGGTGTGCGCAGGAATTCATTCGAGATCACCACGAGGAATTGCTCCACCATCTCGACACCCGCAACCGCTCCATCCTCGCGCACGGTTTCACCCCCGTCGATCGTGGGGATTGGAAGCGGTTGGAGGACTGGATGGAAGCGGCGTTCGTGCCCGTGTTGGCCGAGCTGGCGCGAACGCGCTCCGGTATCCGGTTCGATATGTCTGCGTTGCAGCTTCCGGCCGAGCTGCCTCGGGAAAACCCGAATTAGAGTGCCACCCGATCATGCCCGAGATTCATGTTTGTCTCGCCTCTGAGCAGTTGCTGGCGAACGTCATTCCCGCACTCATGAGGCGACCGGCGGTGATTCACCTCGTGGTAAGCGATATCATGACCGGCAAGGGTGAGGAGCTGAGAAGGTTTCTGGAAAATAAAGGGTTCCAGGTCGAGTTGCACAAGCACGCTCCAGACGCCGATGCATCCCAGATCCTTGAATATGCTGAGGACCTCGCGTTGAGATTGCACGATCAGTACGGTTCGGAAAGCCTGGTGTTGAACGCCACGGGAGGCAACAAGCTGATGGCGTTGGGTTTCGTGCCGGCCTTCAAACAGATCGGTGTACAGGTGATCTACACCAACACCCAGTATAGACGACTGGAAATCCTCGACCGGGTCTGTGTTGCCGAGCCCATGACGGAGGTGTTGGATGTGCCGACCTATCTCGAGGCTCAGGGCATGATCTACCGAAGCGCGGCCTCTGACGATGCCGCCTGGGTTGCGCGAGCCGATGGCCGCAAGGCCCTTACCAAATACCTCGCCGAGAACGTCAAGGTCTTGGATAGTTTCATCGGGGCGCTCAATGGGCTGGTTAGCGGGAGAAGGGATCAAAGAGGCGCCTTGAGCCCGGATGGGCGGGCCTTGGATAGCCCCGTGCAGAGATTCGATTCGCAACCCCGGGGGGCTTGGGCCAGGGCGATGAAAAGGATCCGCGAGGCGGGCCTGGTGGACTGGAGCGGTGGTAAGGAGGTTGAATTCAGGGATGTCGAGTCAGCGCGTTATCTCGGTGGCCAATGGCTGGAGGAATACGCCTGGCACGTGGCGCATGATAGCGGTCTGCACGATGTGCGCTGCAATGTGCAGGGCACGTGGACCGGGACCGCGAAGCGTCATGCGCCCCGCAACGAGTTTGATCTTCTGGCGGTGCACCACAACCGGATGCTGGTGGTGGAATGCAAGACCCTGCGTCTGGACAATGGCGCAGGGCAGGAAAAGGGGCAGACCATCGTCACCAAGCTCGATAGCCTCGGGCGCAATGCCGGTGGGCTGTTCGGCACAAGCCTTCTGTTGTCGGCCAGAGAACCCCAGGACGTCCTCGCAAACCGCTGCAGGAGCCTGGGCATTCCGCTGCGAAAGGGTAAGGATATCACCCGGCTTCGGGACGATATCCTGCAGTGGAAACAGAGCGGGCGTGTTTCGGGTGCAGGGCGGGCACTGGATTGACGCATCTGAGTCGGTCGTTCCACTGGCATCAGTTGTCGTTCCACTGGCATCAGTTATAGAAAAAACGCTGACTCACGCGTTCCGCTTTGCTCTACAGCAAACTCGACCCACTCTTCACTCCTGCTCCTGAAAACCCATCCGTCATGGGTATAAATGCCTCACCAACCCGCCGGCAAGCTTGCCAGTGCTGATGCATCCGGAATCTTTCCCCAGAATTAATGCCATGAGCAAACGCAAACTCTATCTCGCCGCCTACGACGTGGCCGACCCCCGCCGGCTTCGCCTGGCGCTGAACGCGGTCAAGGAGTTCGCCACCGGCGGCCAGAAGTCGGTTTACGAGTGTTTCCTGACCGACGTCGAGCGCGAGGAGTTGTTGGCCAATGTAGGACGGTTCCTCGATACTGAGGAAGACCGATTCATGTTGTTACGCTTCGATCCACGCTGCAAGGTCCGCACACTCGGTGTGGCGGTGCGGCCAGCCGATCCGGATTACTTCTACGTGGGCTGAATCATCAACGCCCGCCGCTCTGGTAATCGGCAACAGCGGCGTTCAGTCTCAGCGTTTTCTCATGGTCAACGCCAGGGTTTGGCCATAATCGGTGTTGTGACAGGCAGTGCAGATTAGATCCCCTAATTGTTTTTCATGCTGGAGGATTCATATGGGCATGTTACTGATCGACAGAAAGGACATCGAGCTACGTCAGGAGAGAGGGACTCTGCTTGTCTATGAACGGGGGCGGCGCAGCGGAAGCGTGCCGCTTCGCCAGCTGGACCGAGTGGTGATTCAAAACAGGGCGCGGCTGGACACGGGGTTGTTGGGAGTGTTAGCGGAGCACGGCGTGGGTCTCATCGTACTCAACCCTCGGTTTCAAAAAAGGACGGCCACACTGCCCGCTGCTAAACACGGCGATGTTACGCGACGGATTAATCAGTACCGGCGCAGTCTGGACGAGGTCTGGAGGTGTCATTGGTCCAGAATGCTGGTGTCGCGCAAGATCCGCGCGCAGTTGAGAGTGCTGACATACGCGCTGGAGCAGCGACCAGATCAGCGCCGTGTGCTGATCAAGGCGCTGCGTGAGCTGGAATTGCGTCTGGCAGGCGTGAGGGTGGAACAAGAGTTGGGTCGGGACAGCATACGGGGTATAGAGGGTGCCGCCGCCGCGGCCTATTTTCGTGCTCTCAGCGGCTTGTTTCCAGAATCCCTGGGATTCAAAGGCCGCAACCGGCGCCCTCCGCGTGATCCTGTCAACGCCTGTCTGTCTTTGAGTTACACTTTGCTTCATTCGGAGGCGGTCATGGCGTCATATGCGGCGGGACTGGAGCCGCTGCTCGGGTTTTATCACGACCCGGCGTACGGCCGGGACTCATTGGCCTCGGATCTCATTGAGCCATTACGGCCCAAGGTCGACGCCTGGGTGTGGCAACTCTTTCGTGTACGCGAGCTGCGCGAGGAGCACTTTGCGAGGGATAAGGGGGCGTGTCTGCTTATTAAAACAGGACGTAAACACTTCTACTCGGCTTGGGCGCAGACGGCGCCGGTCCTGCAGCGACGGCTTCGGCGCTACACTGCGTTACTGGCGCGATCACTCGAGCACGAGGACGGATCAAAAAGGGCAAAAGTCTAACAGCATGCTTTCAAGCACTCCCGTCAAAACGCTTTACCTCGATGGTCGTGCACCGTTGCACGTACTTCGGGACGGCCCCGCCCTGCGCGTTCGTGCAGCGACCAGCGCGGACAGGCTGTTTCCGTTGCGCCGCCTGATCCGGGTCGTGGTCAGTGGTCAGGTGCAGTGGTCCACCGAGGCGTTGCTGGCATGTGCTGATGCCGGCGTAGCGGTGAGTTTTCTGAACAGGAACGGGACACTTCGAGCCCGGCTAGATGCCCCGTATCCCACCTCATTGCTACTGGATCTGAACAGTATGTTGGCGGAGCTTTTAGAAAGTGCCGACGGGATCGATGCCTATCGCAACTGGATGAGTGCGCAGGCGCAGCATGCCCGTATGCGGCTCGTGCGCAAGGCCAGACGAGGGCCCTGGCCAACCCAGCCCTCAGTGCTCCGGCGTCTTCTGTTTGAACGCGCCAATCATTGCGCGCGAGCCCCGGAGTTGCGCCGCCTCGATCGTCAGATCAATAGTCTACTCGCAGGTCATATTGAGCACCTTCTCGTCCATGCAAGTCTGGATTTGCGAGCCCCCTGTCTGGTGCTGAGAGAGGTGCGGCTGGTGCAGGATATGGCCAATATTCTGATCTGGCCCCTGCAGAACCCGAAACTTAGCTTCATCAAGCGCCTCTATCATCGAGCCAGACGTGCGGGCAAGGCCTATCCTCGCTTGACCATGGAGAAGGCCGTGCGCTTCTATGAGGCTAATAGTAGTTCCGTGGAAGAGGAGTTCAACGAGCTGTTGCGCGGGTTTCATCTTTTCCTTCTGGAGCGGGTCAACGATCATGGCTGACAATCTTCCGCGCCTGCATCTGGTGTGTTACGACATCGGCGATCCGAAGAGACTTCGCCGAGTGCACCATTGTATGGTGGGTTGGGGGGTACCCGTGCAGTATTCCGTGTTTATTGCGACGCTTGTCCGTGCTCAGGTTGATTTGCTGATCGGGGAACTGGAGCAAACCATCGATCCCGCTCATGATGACGTGCGTATTTATCCTTTGCCGATCGCCTTGAAGGTGTTGAGCATGGGCCGCAGCTGGTTCCCCGAAGGTATAAGCCTGGTCGAGAAAGGACGCGATTTGTTGGATTTGGATGAGGAGCCCTGAACATGGAGGCGTTTTGCATCGATTGCCTTGGTACAATACGGCGGTAACGACCGAGGTGGTTCGACCGGCGCCTAGTGCTCTATCAATGTAATAATTACGGATTCAGCGTCCCTGTGGTGTTTCGCAGCAAGGCGCACTGCAATTCCAAGAGCATTTGGTAGTATCTTCATTGGGTGCGGCTCTTCTAAAACAACGATATAGCTGTATTGATTTAAAGTTGCTTCTAAACCTGTTTATTTCTCCTTGCCTGGAGACCTAGGATCTCGACTTTGCTTCATCAAGACGCATGCATTATGATGCAATCAAACCCTCTTAAGGAAAAGTCTTATGCCCTCTCTTCAGATACGCAACCTCCCTGATGATGTCTATCAGTCTCTAGCATTTCGTGCCGAACAAGAGCACCGAAGCTTGGCACAGCAGGCGATTGTCGAGCTTCGCAAGGCCACTGAAGACATCGTGCACCACCAGCACCGCAAACAGGTGTTGAAGGACATAAAACAGAGCATAGAGGAACATAAGCATCAACCGCTATCCGTTCGACCTGAAGACCTCATTCGCCAGGATAGGGATCGATGACTATACGCATCGTTTTAGATGCATCTGCCGCGGCAAATATCGTGATGCGTACCGATTCTGCAACAAGACTTATCGATAAATTAGAAAATACAGCACTAGTTATGGCACCTGAGCTGTTTCACAGTGAAATTGCGAACACGATGTGGAAGTATGTACGCGCTGGTGATCTGGACACCCCAGCGGCAATTGATCGTTATGAAGAAGCAATAAGCTTGATCGATACTTTCGAAGCAGATAAAAGACTGATCACGGAAGCACTTTCGAGCGCATCAAAATACAATCATCCAGTCTACGATATGATGTACGCTGTTTTGGCGCGCCGTTACGGTTGTAGCATCCTGAGTATGGATAAAAGGCTTATTGTACTGCTGCAAAAAATAGATATTGATTTGGCGTAATTCCATACGCCAAGTAGGTAGTCTGTTTCAAGAAGTTGAATGCAAACCCTCAAGACCAAGACTCATAGTCTAATCTATTCCAAATGAGATAGCCTTTACGTGTCAATAACTTCATGACGCGTTTGATGATCTGATTGAGCAGGATTTGCAGTTATTCGGCGGTGGGCGTGCGTACGGGATGGAATACCGTCGTGTCCCCCGGCAGGTGAAAAAGTGTGGTGACTTGCGGCAAATGATCGGTCTGCATACTGGCAGCGAGCTTGCTAAATTGGTTGACCGCGCCAGCGGCATCTACAAGGCCCGCTCGTACACATGCTGCACTATGGGTTTACCCAGAATGTCGGCAAAGGATTGCCCGGTAGACGTGTGGGGACCCATAGTGGGGCAGGATTACGATTGCCAGTCGGTTATTCTCCTTGCTCAAAGCCGCCCACGCCACTCAAGCGATCTCAAGTGGCGAAAAAGACTTCACCAGATCGTCCAGTGCCTTGATCTGTGTCAGGAAAGGTTCCAGCTTGTCTAGCGGCAGCGCACTCGGACCGTCACATTTAGCCGAGTCCGGGGCGGGATGAGCCTCCAGAAATAAGCCCGCCAAACCCACCGCCATGCCGGCGCGCGCCAGTTCTGCCACCTGCTGCCGCCGGCCACCCGAAGCCGCAGCCAGCGGATCGCGCTGCTGCAGCGCGTGCGTGACATCAAAAATAACAGGAATCTCACCACATGCCTTTTTCATGACACCGAAACCGAGCATATCCACCACCAGATTGTCGTAGCCGAAGCAGGCACCACGATCGCAGATGATGAGCTGCTCATTGCCGGCCTCCTTGAACTTCTCGACGATGTAAACGACCTGCGTGGGGCTCAGAAACTGCGGCTTCTTGATGTTGATGACCCGTCCTGTCTTGGCCAGCGCCACTACGAGATCGGTCTGGCGCGCTAGGAAGGCCGGCACTTGCAACACGTCCACCACCTCGGCCGTGGGCTGGGTCTGCCAAGGCTCGTGCACATCGGTGAGCACGGATACACCGAAGGCATCTTTGACCGACTCGAATATCTTTAAGCCTTCTTCCAGCCCCGGCCCACGGTACGAATGAATAGAGGAGCGGTTGGCTTTATCGAAGCTAGCCTTGAACACGTAGGGGATACCCAGCTTCTGCGTGACGCGAACATATTCCTCGCAGGCGCGAAGGGCAAGGTCGCGTGATTCAAGGACATTGAGTCCGCCGAACAACACGAAGTCATTTGAATTACAGACCTCGATATTCTTTCCAATATCAACCATTTATTTGGCTACCCCTCATTCGGAGAATTCATTTCACTTTCTCCGTGATCTTTGTTAACACTTCGGATTACTCCCAAACCCCATCGCAATCTTGCCACTACCCTTGCTAATCAGAGCGTCAATTTTATCACGCATCTCCAGGCTGCCTTCCGGTTTGCCGCAGATGCTGAAAGTGTGTTCAATCCCGGTGTATTTCATCTTGCCTGCGCCGAGAGCGATAACCAAGTAGTCGTAGTCGCCGAGCTCCTGTTTTTTGCAGATAACCTTATGCTCAGTGGTTTTGATGGTAACGACCTCATCCTTGATCCAGGTGGATCCATGCGCCTGTTGCAAGTCTGCCATCGGATGTGCTATTTACCGGAAAAACCTATCCGCAATAGGGAAATTATTGGGAATCAGTGGCTTGGGTCAGCTGTTTATTTTGACCTGGAACTGGATATTCAGCGATCCATGCTGAAAAGGGAAAGGGTTTCGTTTCGGTGTTATATGTCAAAAACATCAGAATATTGTAGATGTACCATGATAGCTGCCCTCCGAATTCACATAACTGGCGATTGCTGCTTCCTGTAAACAAATTCAGGACAACTTGAAAAAGCACAATCGCACTAAACACTATCTTTGCAAATCCGTACACAAATACCAAAATAAGCATATACAGGATACGGGTCCAGGTATTGGAATTCTTGAGATTGCTTTTAGTTTCTGGGTTCATAGTGTGAGTAACTCTCAAATACGGTAGTTCGATTTCTTCGCATTGGCCTGATTCCGCACTGGCACTCCGATTTTGTCCGGTTCGGCAGCTGAACCGATCACCCCCTTTGGCCGGCCCTGCTCGCTACGCTTGCGGAAAAAAGCGGGGCCGTAGGTATGCGACATTATATTTGGGTATATCTTGCGTTCTACAAAAAACTCGTAGATTGCTTGCCTACTACCTGCCCACGACGCATAATCATCAAATATGACGTAGCCACCATCAACCACGCAGTCGTACAACAATTCGAGGGTATGCTTGGTGGGCTCGTAGAGATCAACATCAATCCTCAACAGCGCAATCTTTTCTATCGAGGCCGCCGGTATCGTGTCCTCGATAAAGCCCGGAGCAACGATAACATCCGCCGCCATCCGGTCGGATATGCTTTGGACATCCTCGGCCCGTGCGTGAAACGCACCTTTCTGTCCCCGCTTTATCGCTCGCCGGCTACTCCAGACACCCCCATCCTCCTTGGTTGGCTCCGGTAGGCCCTTGAACGAATCAAATGCCCACACCTTTCTGGTCCCTCCATATCGCTTGACCGCCCAGCCCATGAACGCCGCACACCCACCTTTCCAACAGCCAATTTCTACTACGTCCCCCTCGAGATTCTGCCTTTCAATATCACGGATAAAGTCATGCACCTGACACAGACTTGGGTAGCTGAGCATCGTGTATGAGAACACTTTTCGTATGTGGGGGTACAGCAACATTTTTTGTGGGTATGAGACAAAGAACCATTTACGGTGCTTCAATAGATGTGATAGCGGGCCTCGTGGCATATTACCTCTTTGCAAAGTAGAACAAGTTTTTCGTAATAGTGAACTATGGGCAAAATGATAGGGCCTGAATTCAGGGGGGTCAAATTCAGGGGGAGGCACAAATTCGATGGTAGACCCTGTCTTGCAGGGAGGTGCTGATAACAGACCTAAGGAGAGTGTGATTTCCGGGAGAGTAAATAACAATAAATAAATCAATAGCTTGTGCTCTGTGAGTGCAATTACTTGCAGGATCCAGGTCAACAGGGAATCTATCTGTAGAAACTGTTATCTCCGGGCAAGGTCAAAAAAATTAACCATTAGCCCTAAAGCAGAATAATAAGATTTTTATTGATGCCTGCCTGGCAAAGATAAGGGCGTTTTCAGGCAGCACTGCCTGCAGCTTAAGATGGAGGAGATCATGGACCATCAGCTGGAAAGTTTCAGACTACGGGTGCGTGAGTTTACCGAAACCGAGATCGCACCGCGTGCGGCGGACATCGACCGGGCCAACGATTTCCCAGCGGATCTTTGGCGTAAACTTGGCGATGCTGGCCTGCACGGCATGACGGTTAGCCGCGAATTCGGCGGCAGCGATCAGGGTTATCTTGCCCACACCGTTGCCATGGAAGAGATC
>JBDLIZ010000054.1:0-16552 GCA_039714615.1 Pseudomonadota bacterium
AATTGGCCACCAGATCCAGCCCCGATAGCCGCTCTAAACGTCTCTCTATCCCCTGGATCCGGGCATGGTAGGCCCCATGATAAAGGGGCAACCCTCTAGGGTGGCGGTCGATACGCACCATCTCTGGATCGCCTTCGATCCCCAACAAGGGTCGCAGCGCCTTAATGACCGTGGCGACACTGCGCTCCTCGCTCCAGGATGAGGCTTGCGGCAGGCGGGCGCCTCCCAGGTAATTACTCAAGAGTACCTTATCCTGGGGGGACCGGTCTGGAAACAGACTGCTCATCCACAGTGAACCCGACGGCGCGGGAGATTCCTTGTACGGCGCCAAGAATCCGTTTCCATCCAGGGGGTGCCGAATGGCGGTGCGTGAAAGGCCCAGGTGTACTACGGACAATGGGGTGTAATCGATACCGCTGAGAAGTTTTCCCAACTCGTCATCCACCGGCGACAATAGGTTTGCCGCAGTATAAGCCGGAACGCTCAAAACGACATGGCGCGCCTTGATCATATGTTCAGTCTCTGAGGCTCTGCCCGTAACCTGCCAGCCCCCTTCGCTCCTTTCCAGACCTGTGACCCTGCGTCTTGCACGGAAATGCACCGCGGGGTCTGCTGCCAGGGACTTGACCAGGGAAGCCATGCCATTGTGAAATGAAAACACCTCCATTTCGGTCGCAGTGCGCCGGCGCAGGACCTTATTAACAAACACACCCAGGGTGAGGCTACCGTAACGACGTTCCAATGCCGTCAGCCGGGGTAGAGTCGAATAGGCGCAGGCCAGGTCGGGATCCGAGGCCAAAGGACCCGCGACATAGGGACCCATGGCCTTCTCCAATATCTCGCGCCCCAGCCGCCGGGTGATGAACTGGCTGACCGTTTCTTCATTATGTCCGCCCTTGAGGATAAAGGGCTCCAGTGCCAAGCGCAGCTTACCCCTCAGGCTCCACAAAGGAGTAGTTAACATGGCGCTCAATTTCATGGGTGTAGCAACGAGGCGACCGTCGTCGACCACGTAGCGGTTGGCGAGGGGCTTACGCGTCAACTTGCCGGCCTCTAGGCCGCAGGCCGCCAGAAATTGGTTTACATCGGGTCGAAAGTTCATCACCATGGAAGCCGATTGCTCGGTTAAATAGCCGTTTTCCCTACGGCTTTGGATCTTGCCGCCGGGCCGAGTCTCTCGTTCCCAGATCTCGACGCGGACACCTTTGTGGGCCAGCAACCAGCTGAGCGCCAGACCGGAGATGCCACCGCCTACCACCAGAACATCGACATCGTTCATGGCGATATAGACCGTGCGGCTGAGGCTCGAGTCTGTAGCGAGAATTGCTCATGGGCCTCTGTTTGCGGCCGACAGTCCGTGTCACCGAGCGCCATCGATTCGATTGTTAAGCACCTCCTCATTTTCATTCCTTGGCCCTGCCCGGTCCGCCGCTTCCGAAACGCCTGGAATAGAGCGTTGCCAGATGCTCAGGGGTGATCTGTTGCGCACCGAGTTCCGTCACATAGGCCTCAGCACGTCTCTTGACCATGTGGCGTAAAAAGCTGGGGACTCGTGTCAGACGTGCTTCGGCCTCGGGAGTCCAGTGAATTTCTTTGAGTTCATCTTGACGCAAGGGTTGGATCACTGCACCGCCCTGGGGAAGGTAATAGCACCAGGGATCGGCGTCCATCAATTGTCCCCCTTTGGCCAGCGGGCGGGCCCGGCAGCCTCCGCAGAGGTACTGATATTCGCAGCTGCCGCACTTACCCTGTAGCTTCGGTCGTCTCAGCGAGCGGAATGTCGGTGCATGTTTCCAGGTATGTGTGAGGCCTTGTTTGCGGATATTGCCCACCTCCTCGGAGATATAGGGGCAGGCCGTTACTCCTCCCTGCGGTGTGATGCGGCAGTAATGAGTCCCTGCGATGCAGCCATCACCCTCTTGTCCGCTGATGCGATTGAGCGGGGAGTCAGGGCGGCGCTGATGGGCGATGCGCTTGAAATAGGGGGCACAGCGTGGCCGGATGATGAGGTCGGAAAATCTTTCCTGGGCATCAATCAATTCACCGATCACCTGTTCATAGCGTTGCGGCGTGATATCGGTGACGGATTCTCCACGCCCCGTACAGACCATAAAGAATACATTCAGCACCTTCGCCCCGGCGCTGCGTGAAAAGTCGATTATTGCCGCCAGCTCATGGGCATTGTGCTCTGTTATGGAAAAATGGATCTGAAAGGTCAACTGCTGGGCCCGGCAGTGCTCTATTCCCGCCATGGTCTTTGCCCAACAACCGGGCTTGCCTCGAAAGCGATCATGGTATTGCGGGTCCAACGAATCCACGCTGATGCCTACACCGAGGGTGCCGGCCTGTTTCAGAGAACGCACCCGCCGCTCGGTGAGCAGGGTCCCGTTGGTGCCCACCACCATAGGCAGCCCCAGGTTTGCGCCGTGGTTGATCATGTCCTCCAAGTCCCGGCGGACCAGGGGTTCGCCTCCAGTCAGCACCACCATGGTCCCGGTCTTGAGCCGAGCAACCTCATCCAAGGTGGTACAGACCTCTTCGCTGCTTAATTCATTGACGCTGCCTCGTTGCAGGGTCTGCGCATCGAGATAGCAGTGATCACAGGCCAGGTTACAACGCCGGGTCAGGTTTATGGCGAGCAGGTAGAGGGGCTGCGGTGCGGCCGGAGGCTTTTTCAAAGAGGGGAGCCTGGCCATGGTAGATCACCCTAGGTATGTCGCGAATCACTCGGATCCAGATGAAATACTCCCCGTTGTTGCCATTCGGTTTTGACGGCCTCCACCGCCGCTTCATCTATGTTATTCAGGCCATGACGTTGGGCCCAGCCTTCTACCTCCTTGATGAGCATACCGCGCACCATCTCCGGGGCACGATGGATTCGCCTGCGCGCAGTATCGTCCCAGGGCATTGTTGCGCTAGTGGCTCGGGCCCCCGCCTCGAAGGTGCTCAGAACCTGTTCCACGAAGGCCTCATCGATCTCGCTGACCCCATTGTGTTCGGCGAGGGTCTCTGCCGCTTTTTCGGTCATGTCGCGGCAAAACCCTACCGGTACCGCCTGCAGACGAAGCCTGGCCCCTTGGGTCCAGGGGAGTTGCGCCTTGCGAGCAGGTGCAGATGAGATCGACGATTCCAGGCCGGCAAAGGGACAGCCGCTCTTTTTTGAGCTAGGGTTTGAGATCGGGGTAGATCCGGGTTGGGCGTTGCCCTTCATGGTCTGTTCCATGGCCTGGCGTGCCTGTGCCAATACCTGTTCGACCACCTCGAGGTTGATATCATGCATGCCCATTTCACGGGCGTGATTCTCGACGCGCTCCCGAGAGGTTTCGCGCATAAACCCTTCTGGGACGCGCATCAGACGGGCCAGTGCCGCCGCCCGCCAATGGAGTTCAACGGTTTGCGCCTGCTGCGGGGCGCGTGTTCGCGGCCCGTCGAGAAACACCTCGATGTGAGTTTTTTCCACCGTTGTGCGGCCTTGCTGCCGAGCCTTTTTTTCGGCGCGAGACCGAAGGTTGCTCTTGAGTGCGGTGTCTTTGACCGTTTGCAGCAGTTCCCACGCTTGTTCGGACCAATGCAACTCGAGACCTTGGGCAGGATTGGTCTTCTCGGTCGTCCCCTGAGCCGCATCGTGGGCCGCGACGATCGCCTCCATGGCCTGTTCCGCATGTCCTGGCATGAGCTGTGCCGTGGCTTGCTCCACGATGCGTTCGGTGATCACCGTGTGTCCGTGTTCCTGGGCATAACGCAGAATGGCCATGCGCGCCATATTGCGCACAAATCCCGGAACCTTGTCCATGGCTCGTTCCGCCGCATGGGTCCAGGAGGTGGTGACATCGGCCACTACATCCAGACGAGGTTGGTGTTGCCGCTGACTGAGTAGCACCGCACAGTGCACATTCTGCAACAGGTTTTCCGCATTACCACCGATGTCCAGTTCATCATCGGCGTGAATACCCAGCTTGCCGATCACCAACAGGGAGGGATTTATCCCTGTTATATACTTGGTAATGGCATCATGGGGTTTGCCGTCCAGTAACAATGTATCGACTTCTACATCATATTCCCTGGCAATGGACTGGGCGACGTCCAGATGGCCTTGATAAATCTTTGCCAAACCGGAGTCGATGATCTGTTCGTGCAGTTGTTCCTGTTCCTGGAAACGAAACACCTTGCCGGCTTCTTCCGAGAGTATGCCCGCGATGCGGTTGAAGGCGACATAATGAAAATAGGGATCGAACACCGCGATAACTTTCACCGGGACTTGCCAATGCTTCGCCAGTTGCAGTGCGGTGATCAGACCACCATAGGCCATGGCGGAACCGTCCACAGCGACCACGATGGGGCCTTCGGCCAGTTTGCGTTCGGGTTGCTTGATGATTAAGGTATCGATATCACTGCGGCGCGCCACCCGTTGGCACACGGTGCCCAGGCGACTGCCTTCGATCGCCCCCAGCCCCAGCGCGCCCATGACGAGTAGATCGTAGTTGCCACTATTGGTCTCCTCGGTCAGGGCGCGGTAATTTTTGCCCTCCGGAGAACGGCGCTTAAAGGTAATGTCTGCCTGCTGACAACCCCGCTCGGCCTGATCCAGATAAGAGTCGGTGATGATCGACAGGCCCTTACTGATCAGATCATCGTGCACATCGCGTTGACGTTCCAGCTCCTGTTCTTCACGAAACTGTTCCGGTAGGCCGCCCTCCATCTGACGGAAACGCACGTCATGTAGTTTGGCGGCGTAGGCGTGCACCCCGGTGATTTGGGCATCGGCTGTCAGTCCGGCGAGGGCAATGGCAATATCCATGCCGGCATTGGCGTGATCCGAAGAGTCCAGGGCGATCAAAATACGTTGATAAAGTTCGGTCTGTTTACTTGGGGCTGTTGTGGATGGGCCTAAAAGGGATTGCGGTTTCATGACAGTCACCGTTTCAAATAAGCCTGGGCGCTGCTGCCACGAATAGCGCCGATGATATAAACGATACACCCCAGGACAAACAACAAGAGATAGAAATCATTCACGACCAATCCCCCGCGCCAAAACAACATGCTGTCCAGTGCCCCAAGAAAGATCAGCACTACACCGAAGAGTTTGGTCTTGACTCCTTTTTTGGGTGTCTCGTCCTGCATGTGGGAGACCTCATGGGCCTGCCCCTGACTAGGCTGGTCTTGCACTTTTTTGCCACCAGAATTGTGCGGCGATGATCAGCAGCATCACAATCAAGGCCCAGATCAGCGGCTTGCTGCTGGCCGCGGGCTTGAGTAATAACCAGTACCAGGTGGTCATGGTATGTTTGGAACCCTTTTCACTGTTGCTGCCATCCCAGGCGGCAAAGGCGATGGGGATGAATTTACCTTTGGTAAACTGGATATCTTTTGCTACTTCACGAGTGCCAAGTGGCCGTTTCATGACGACTTTCCAGGTTCCATTGCGGTATTGACTTTTGCTTACAATGCCTGCCGCTTCTGTATTGCGTTGTTCGATGTCTTTGAAGCCCTTACTGTTGGTTAGCGCAATGCTTTCAGGCTTGTCTGTCGTGCCACTCTTCCAGTACCAGATATTGACCGGGTGCGATGCGTCACCCATCCCGAAATAAGGCTTCTCCACGCCCTCGGGGATGCTCACCGGCAGCTGTATGGCGACCGCGTCTTCACTCATGGGTTCATCGGCGATCGTCTCGGCCTCCTTACTACCCAGTAAACTTTGGCTGCGATCATCCCACTCCAGCAAAAAGGCAATATCTGTATTGCTATACATGGCGCGCACGGTGATGGTGTCATTGGATGGCGTAAAGAAACGCTGCTTGGCGATGATCTGCGGTACTAGGAAAAAGCTGGTCGGTTCACTCTGCTGCCAGCGTTCATCGTCGGGGCTATCGGGTACCTCACCTTCTATCTTGTCAGCCTTGACCACGGTATTTTCCGCCCGTACGACCTTGTCGGTCTTCATCAGCGAAGCGGCATAATTGGCCACATGCCAGCGGTCTTCAATACTGAGTTTCTTTTTACTCTCCGGATCAGCAAAAGAGGGCATCTCGGTACCGGCAATGCCGACGCTGATGCGGGCAAAAATGTCCTTCGGATCATTACTGCCACGGAAGGTCCAGGGCTTGGTCAGGTTACGTGGCCAAGTACGCTCACCGGCGTCACCCTTGAGTCGTTTGGTGGCATCACCCTTACCGTCCTCACCATGGCACTCGGAGCAGCGATCACTTTCATGAAACAGTTTTTTACCCTTGGCAATACTCTCCGCTGATGTCTCGACCTGCTGGCCATAGTCCAGCTGCTCGGTGGGTATTTCTTCTTCCAGGCCGGCAAAGGTCTTCAAGTAGGCGACCAGATCCCATATCTCTTGTTCCTGCAGAATGTCCGCCCAGCCCGGCATGGCCGTACCCGGCATACCGTCGTGGATCATGCGCATGATGTCCTCATCATTCGGTACAATGTCATCAAAACCGGTGGTCTTGATCTTGTACAAAGCGGCGGTAAAGTCCCGCGGTGGCGGGTTTAACAGTTCGGTTGCAGCCCCCTGACCATCACCTTCCGCACCGTGACATATCACGCAACGTTTAGCATAGATTTTTTCGCCATTCTCCGTATTTCCGGGCTTGGCTAGAGCCGAGCTGGCGGTGATTGCTGCGGCCGTCAATCCCATCAACAGAATAGAGATTCGTAGAAATCGATTATTCATGATCCCACGACCTCGGTTGGTGTCCCGTATAGTCATACAGGAACAAAATGACTTGCCAGACTTCCTCTTCCGTCAGGAAATCCTGCCACACGGGCATGGAAGAGATCCACGGGGTGGCCTCTTTGGGCAGGCCCGGGCCACCGGTAGTGATACGCCAGAACAGGAAGGACTCCTGTAACTGTGCGATCGTGCCCACGTCCTGAAAATTCAGTGGCAAGGGATTCAAGCCTGGCGCATAGGGACCCTTGCCATCCAGTTTGTCGCCGTGGCAGTACTGACAGTTCTGTATATAGACTTTGGCACCGGCTTGAACGTGTTCATTGAATTTTTCCGGGTTCTCTTTTTCCAGTTTGCGCAGCGGGTTTTCCAGCGTCATCAAATCATAACGCTTGCTGTATATCTTGGCTGAAGAGGGCGGTGCCGGGTGAATAGTGCGCAGCTCCACCGGTGCCTCAAAGCTGGGCAACAGCTTGTTATAGGTATACCCACCGGCCAATAGCGGTATGATGACAAACACGGTATTGCGGATCATTTTTTTGCCGGGGTCTTCCACCAGGGCCTTGATGGGGTCAACCAGTTCGCGGGTGCTCTGTTCGGTGAAGGTGAAGGTCATGAGTACCCCGGCGATGACAAAGAACATATACATAGTCAACAGGCTTGAGGGGATCAGCTGATCGAGGAGCACATCAAACACCACGATAAAACCAACATAGACGCCGACTATCGTAAGGACGAGCTGTAACAGGCGGGGTATGCGTCGTTTTTGTGTCATCTTATTCCAACCCCGCCAGATAGTTCACCAGGGTTTCCAGTTCCTTGGCATACAGTTGATCGCCATAGGTGGGCGGCATCATGGGCGCAAAACCCTCGGCAATCTCCGCATTCGGGTCCAGGATGGCGCGACGGATATAGGCGGCATTCTTCTTGCCACCGATATGGCTCAGGTCAGGGCCAAGTACTCCACCCGCACCTTCAACCTTGTGACAGGCATTGCAGGTAAAGTGTGCAAAGATCTCCTGTGGACTGGTCAGCGGTACACGCGGAGCCCCACCTTCCTTTTTGTCACTATCACTATCTGCCGCAACATCAGTAGGAATACTGACCGTGACCTCGGCACCGCCGATGTCCTGTAAATAGGCAATGACGGCCTTGCTCTCGGCCTCGGAAAAGCCGATGGCACCACCCGTTACATCGGGCATGGGACTTTCGGTGTCGTTGGTGCCCGCCTTGCCGAATCCCGCCACCACAAAGGCCGAGGGTTTAATCATGGACTCGTATAGGTAAGCTTCAATGTCTTTGGCTTCACCCTGGTAACGGCTGTCGGCCAGGCGTTCGGGGCCAACGCTGCCAATCTTGTCCAGCATCGGCGCACGCCCCATTGAGTTATGACATAGGGTGCAGGTGCCTTTACCGTTGTAGAGTTTGTCGCCGAGAACAATAAACTGCTCCATGGTCATGGAACCCAGATCGAGCTTCTCTGTCTTGGGGGGAGCAGCCGGCTCAATTCTTGGCACGGCGAAATTGGCAAAGCCCCAAAAGGCACCGATGGTGAGCAGACTGAATACCACGACCTGAAGAAAATTCTTCATGGCGCCGCTTCCTTCCAGTAACCGGTCGTCTCGGTCTTGTGGCCACTGACGGTGCTTAACCAGAAAACGAAGATCACCATGGCGATAAAGATGACGGTGCCCACCGAAACCACATTGGCGGCATAACCCAGCGTCGGGGTAAAGGCATCGACGGAGTTGTCACGAAACACGTTGGTAACATGCCAGTGCTGGCGAATACCGGAACGGATGTACCCCATCAGGCCCATCAACCAGGTAAAAGATACCGCCAGCAGGAACAGGGCGTATTGGGATCGACCCGGGACCCGGCCCCAGTGCAACGGCGCCACCTGTTTGGCGCTTTTGTACATGAAAGTATCAATCACTGTACTTGCGACAATGATGATAAGTGTCGTCAGCACCTGCGGGATTGAGGCCGCCACCTTGTAAACGGTATTGGTAAAGTAACCATGATAAATTCCCAGCCACAAAATATTCAGGATCCCCGCAGTAAACAGGGCTATCTGGACGGCATTTCCCGCGCTGGCCCAGGCCACCGTGGGGGTTTTGTTGGCGCGCCGGTAGAACACGAAACTCAAGAAGGTGAATAAAATCATGATATTCACAGCGGTGTTTTTCGCCGGCATGATCCCCAGTGGGCCCAGGTATTTGTGATAAGGCCCGCCCAGCCCTTTGAGTTCGGCATTGGTCAGGATCAGCGTATGTGGTGTGAACCAGACTAAAAAAGCGCCGACGATCACAATGGCCAGATATTTTATATATCGGTTATATCGTACCGCCCCGTCACTGCGGCCCATGCCACACCAGAGATAATAATTGGCGGACAGGAACAGGGTGCCGATGAGCACGGCCTGAATAATGAATAGCCAGGCAAAGATGCCACCCATCAAAGTTATGCCCATCTGCTGGCTATAGGCATAGATCTCGGCGGTCAGGTAATAACCGGCAAAGGGCAGAGGCAGCAGTGCCGCAATGGCAATGAAATTGGCGTTGTATCCCATCCAGTCATAGTGAGCACGCAGCTCCTTGCTGCGAGCGCTTAAAAATTTAAAGGCGGCATAGGCACCCACGATTGAACCGCCATAGGCAATATTGGCGATCACGCGATGCAGGTTGATAGGATTCCACAAAAAGTTATGAATGGCCGCCCAACTGTCACCGGTAAACACCCCGGCCGGATCGACGCCTGCCGGGCTCATCATGAAGGTGACCCAGGCATTGGCCAGGAACATCAGCAGCGTGCCCACGGCATTCAGCATCAGGCCGATAGTCAGATGAATCCATTTTTTGTTACCCCCCTGCAGCCAGTGCCAACCGTAATAATAGACATAGAGACAGGCGCTCTCGGCAAAGAACAGCAGCGCATAATAGAACATGCTCTCTTTGAAAATACTTGACATGTACTGTAAGAGATGCGGATAGAACAGGAGTAGACCAAAGAGCAACAGGCCGCCAAGGATGGCGGTGATGGAATAGGCGGTGAGAGTGACCTTGATGAATTCATAGGCCATATTGTCATAGCGCTTGTCCCGGGTGGCCATGCCAATGGCCTCGATAATAAACACAAAGATCGGCACGGCCAGGACAAAGGCGGCAAACCATAGATGCAGCTGCGCCGCCAGCCAGACAAACACCCGGGCGTTGACACCGGCAATAACAGGATAATCCTTTTCGGTGAGTTGCGGCGGGGCAATCGAAATGGTTTCTGTGACGTCTGCTGCCGCGGCGGCATCGGCGGCAAATGCGGCGCCACTGTTCATGTCCGGAAGTAGGTGGGGCGCCAGAAATAACGACAAGACCAGCGCTAATAGCAGGGCACTGTTTTTTGTCATTGGCAAACGACCCATGTGAAGTCTTGCCAGAATATGATTAGCCATGGAAAATCAACGTCAGCCCTTGCAGCTTCATGATGGAAAAATCCAGCACCAGAAAGGCCAGCCCAAATACAATGAGCGCAATGGTGAAGGGTATAAAGTGATCCTTCATGGTATCCCCCGCTACAGAAACCAGATAAAAAACACGACCAGGGCAAACAAGACTACAATGAATATCGCTGGCCCTAACCAGGGATACTTTTCCTGCTCCGACGCCTCAGCATTCATATTGACTTGCCTAATTCTTGCTGTTAATCAACAGACCACCCAAATATTCAAAAAACGTAGAAATACAAAATCAAGCTAATCACCACCACGTTAACCAACATACCTGAAAATATTACACCATCGGCAATGTGCTTCCTGATATTCATCATTGAAGGTACTTTAATTAGGTGATTGCCAGATCTTGATTGCTGCCGACCGCTTTTTCTTATTTTGCTTTGTACTTGCAGTTGCAGAGTGTATTCAGGTGCTCTACCAGTGCCTTAATATCGCCGTCATCCATGGTGGCTCCCCATCTGGGCATCAAGGAGGACTTGCCTACCGACTTTCCGCCATCCTTAATCGCAAAGTAGACATCCTCTGATGTCAGCTTGCCCATCTCTTTGGGGTCAGTATGATTTCGCGGCGATACCGGCATCTCATCAGTGGCGTTTATCCCATCACCTTTACCTTCTGCCCCATGGCACTGAGCGCAGTAGTGATCGTAATTCTCTAGTGCCGTAGCGGCCTGTGATGTTGTAAGCCCAAGAGTAAAAAACAGTGTGGCAACGAGGAAAGTAAACGTGATTGCATAATTATTATTAATCATTTTCAATACCCTTCCTATTTTAAATCGGATTAGTCTATTTAAAGGACATCATATATTCGGATATTGTTTTGATCTCTTTGGCCTTGAGATGTTTGTAATGCGGCATTCTTCCTGCGGCGATAAAGGGTTTGGGATCTTTTATAAAACTGTATATCCAGTCACCCTGTAGCCTTTCACCCGCACCGACAAAGCTCGGACCCGAAAAGCCGCCTGATTCCTTACCGCCTTTTCCTGGAATCCTGTGACAACCGTAGCAGGCCTGCTTTTTCTTGAAGAGAATCTTTCCCCTTACTCCCTTGTTTGCTTTTTTGACCGCACCTTTGGTCACCGCAGTCGACTTCAGGGAAGCAAGATACGCGGTAACGGCTTTGGCATCGGCGGCCGAAAGAGCAAGGTGTTTCAGTTCGTTTTTTTCCTTGATAGAACCAAATGCCAGGGGCCTGATGTTTTCTGGCTTTTGTAAATAGTTCTCAAGCCATTTCTCCTGGTACTTACTGCCGGCATACCAGAGGTCGGGGCCTTTTTTCTTCTGTTGTTCCTCAAATGATTCAGCAGGTGATCCTGTCATGCTATGACAGGCACCACATTCTTTCGACTTGAATATATCCTCACCAGATGCGGCAAATCCATTTTCAATTGCAAATAATGAAATAAAAAGTGAGGTAATAATGCAGCTCAGAGAGGCTCTTTTTTTCATTATGAATCTCCATCTTAAGCAGTACGCAAAATCAAAACTGCGTTCAGTTGCTTTGAGTAGGCGTTAATATTTAAATTGATTCTAAATTCGGGACCGATCATCCTGCTTTACACTTCAATGCGCTATCGAAAGGACTTGACATGAAGGGGGGGTCGGAGTTTGGTATGGCATTGGGACTGGGGCGCTTGCGAACGCAGCAGTAGGTAAATCCCTAGATACCGGATAATAGCGCATCATACCCGCAGCGTCCCAGCCCCCAATGCTGGCGATCTTTTCCGAACCCCTTCTGAACCCCTTTGTGTCAAGCCCTTTCGACTCATTCTGATCGGTCCCAATATATATCTTCAGATTGCAGCTTTAATTGATCTAGGTCACAGACTTCCCTTGATTTGACGCATACGGTGGGCCAAAGTTAAATTTTCCTACAGCTTCATACGAAAATTAATAATGGGGTTGGGTTTTTATGTGAGAGTTAGGTAAAAAGACACGTAAGTATTGATTTTTTCCTGTAAAACGCTGCATAGCAATACACTACTAAAGAGTATGGGGGAACTAAAGATGGATGGTCAGTCGAGACACAGATTTCATATATTAGGTTTTGCATCGGTAGTCCTACTCGCCCTGTGGGCCTGCCCAATGCTCGAGGTTGAGGCCGCTGCCGAGATACCACCGTGGCAAAATGCGACTTCGCAGCCCAAGGATAACCCGACAAAAGATCCTATGCTGTTGTACAACGCAGGGGGGCTGGACGGTAAGGTCGCTATCATCGGGCTGCCCAGTATGCGTACCTACCGGCATATCGACGTTGGCGTCGACCTGCACGAGCCGGTCTTTAGCGGCACCAACGCGGGTAACAAGAACGGTACCCCGGATGGCAAGTACCTGTACGTCAATGACAAGGGCGCCAATACCATTGGGGTCATCAATCTGCAAACCGGTTTTCTGGAACGGTTGATCGCGCTGCCTTTCCCCTTCGGTGTTCACCATATCTCGCTGGACGAAACCGGCAAGTACCTCTATGGCACCGGCGAATACTCGGGCAAGATGTCGAAGACCGAGATCGCCACCGGCAAGACCCAGGTCATTGATTGGGGTCCTGCCCCAAGTGCACCTGACTATCTGGATGTGGACAAGAAGGGTCGCTATGTCTTTGCGGGTAACTACTACCACTCCACCGTAGGTGTATTCTCCACCAATCCATTCAAATTTATCAAGGAGATCCCGGTAGGCAAAAACCCCCATGGTACAGACGTCATACCGGAGAGCACCCTGGTGATAGTCAGTGACAAGCTATCCGCCACCATGACTGTCATCGATATCGACAAACTGGCGGTCAAGAAGGTTATCCCCACTTGCGCCGGACCATTACACTCAGTGATGGACGTATATGACAAGGATGGCGGTACCTATGAGCCGGGTAAGGATAGCCCCAAGGGCCTGACGTCCAAGTACGCCTATGAGAGCTGCTTTGTCTCTGACTCCAACGTCAAGATTGATCTGAAGAAACTTGAGGTTGTGGATGAGATCCCGACCCATTACCGTACAGGTCACATCGCCATCAGCGCGGACAACAGCTACGTGATCGCGCTGAACAAGTTCTCTACCGGCCTGTTCAGTCCGACGGGGATTGTATATCCGGTGAACTTTGAGATGTGGGATGCCAGGGAAAAAAGCCCCACCTACGGCAAGACCCTGAAGATTACCCCGGTGGATGGCGAGCCACACAATGCCAAGTCTATTCATGCCTACCAGATCAAACGCTGGAATATGGGCCAGGCGGAAAAGGGTGGTCTGCTCAAGGCATCGTTAACGCCGATGATCAGTCCTGCCCACCGGGCCAAGGCAAGAATATTCTACTTGCCTAAATCCAATGCCAAGCCCGGTATCCGCACGGTCGATGGCGTTAAGGAAATTCATGTCAAGGCCTTCAGCTATGGCTATATTCCCAGGCAGATCAGGGTGGATAAAGGTGACAAGGTCCGGATCTTCGTCACCAATATCGACCGGGCTGCCGGCATCACCAAGAATCCTGATGTCACCATGGGATTCACCATCTATGGCCCCTATGGCCTCCGGACCAACCTGAGCGCCCCGCGCGGGGTCACTGCCGTTACCGAGTTTGTGGCGGATATTGCGGGCGAATATGCCATTTTCTGTCAGCACTTCTGTGGTCCGCTACACCTGGAGATGAGGGGATCCTTTTTTGTGGATGATCCCGACAAAGGCCCATCTAACCTCGCCGTTGGCGACTATGATGAGGCTCAGAAGTTGCCAGGTTTGGTTGAAGAAGGTGAACTCACGATCGGTAAGCGCGTAAAGGGGTTTTAGCCGGCTTCACCATGCGTTATCTCATGTTTACAGGCCGCTCCCTTCTGGAAGCGGCCTGTTGGCCGGCACCCTAAAGGCCACTTAGTTTGAACATGATTTGGTGTGAATGGTATTCACTAGAAGAGCGCAGAAATGAAATATTCAATAGGCATTTTGACCAAGACTTATAGTAAGGCAGGAATGACAGGCGTCATGCTGATTCTTGCCGGTGTCACCATTACCGGTTGTGAGCAATTAACCGGAAACGTCCTTCCTGAACAAGGAGCCGATGTTGTTGTAGAAAGATTCTATGAGTATATCTCAGAGGCCAAACTCACGGGGGGCGCCACCCCGTTGCGAGAGGCGTACAAATTAATCAGCAGTAAAGAGTCACGTCTCGGTGAGGCCAAATTCCTCGAGATTACGAGCAAGTACCCTCCCGGGTTCAAGGCAGACATCACCAAGACAGAGATAAACGGGGCACAGGCCAAGGTCACCATAGCCTATGAAATGCCGTCGGCTTTCAGCGCCTATACGGTTACGACAGATATTCCCCTTAATCTGGATAAGGCCACCAATACCTGGAAGATTGACTTTACCGGGGAAATGGACGGCCAGGAAAAACTTGTTGCAGGTAAAGGCTCATAATGACTGCGGGGTTATCCACCTGGTTGCGGGAGAGGATACGGCTGAAGAAGTCCAAGCCTATCCCTGCCCACATGAACTTCTTTTACTGCTTTGGGGGACTGTCTTTCTCCATCATTCTGCTACAGCTTGCCACCGGCATTTTTATGCTTTTTTTCTACTCCCCCGAACCACAGGAGGCCCTGAAAAGTATCGAATCCATGAGTAATGAGGTTGTCTTCGGAGGGCTGTTCAGGAACATGCACCGCTGGGCATCCGTCATCCTGCTGGCGATGGTATTCTCGCACATGATCATGGTGTTCTATTACAAGGCATACCGGAGCCCCCGCGAATTCACTTGGTTCTCGGGCGTTGTGCAGCTATTGGTTGTATTCCTGTTTGTCGTCACCGGCATTATTCTACCCTGGGACTGGCGTGCCTACTGGGCTTTCGCCTTGTGGATAGATTATATCGAGACCTGGCCCCTGATCGGCGAATATTTCAGCCACTTTATTCTCGATGGCTTCAGCATCAATATTGGATATTTTACTCACATATTGATACTGCCAATCACGCTTGCTGTCCTGTTGCATTTCCATTTCAAGATGGTGAGAAAGCATGGCATATCTGAACCTTTATAGGTTTGCCAAGACGGAGCCTTGTTAGATGACAGACAATAAACAAGAGCTACGCATCGAAGCCAAGTATGCGCCCCCCTATCCCCAGGCGTTTTATACCTTCTGGCCAAAGCAGGTTATTCGGGCAAGTACCCTGGTCACGATCGTTTTCTTGACTATTGTCTTACTGGCGTATTTTTTCCAGATGCCCGCCGATCTCAATATGCCGCCATTACCGAATGAAGGTGAATATATTCCAGCGCCTGAGTGGTATCTTTTCTTGCTGTTCCAGCCCTTCTGGTATCTCACGGGAGATAACGCCGGATGGTTGCCTGTAGGAACGTTTTGGCTGCCGGTATTGTTTATTACTTTGTTATTCCTGGTGCCCTATGTGCTTGGCCGGCGTAAGACATCGAAGGTGAGGCTGGTGACCACAAAGAAACTTTTGTTGGCGTTACCCATAGGGCTCTTCTGGATAATCGGCATGGCCGGTGTCGTAGGTAGCGGCTATCCCGCCAAGACCACCGGTTGCGCTTCCTGTCATAACCCCATGATGGGGGCACGACAGGCCCTGCCCCCCGCTGATATGGGACAATATTACAAGGTGGAGCGTCAACGACAGATTAATGTGGGTCGTTATCGGGCGGGTGATACAACCGGGGGTGCCGGTGGCTACAAAGACGCCAACTGGCAGCTCAGACACTTTTATGAACCGACCATGACATGGTAACACGCTGATTGAACAATGCTTAGGTCCGCGCAACATAGAGAATCACCGGCCACGGGCTACCCGCTTTTGTGGCAGTTGCCTGCTTGTATCCTGTTGTTGGCGCTTTTTAATGAAGGCGCCGTAGCGAGTACTCCGACGCCTATCAGTGAGTTTGATCTTCCCGAAGCGATCAGTGCCGCCAATAGCATTGGCGTGGACAGGTCGGGAAATGTCTGGTTTGCCGAGAAGGTGGGCAAGAACCTGACCATGTTCGATCCTGTTACAAAGGCGTTTGCAGCCTATCCCTTGCCCGCCTCATGGGGCAATGTCGGGCCTTCAAGGATCACCTTTAGCCCCCAGGGCGACATCTGGTTCAGCGTTCGCCGCTGGGCCGGGTCTGTTGAAGAGACCAATATGCTTGGAAGGTTTAGCCTGTTGGATAATTCCTACCACAGATATAGTCTTTCCGCCCGGGCGGTTCCCGAGGAATTGCTCGTTGATACAAATGGTATTGTCTGGTTTCTGGCTCCGGATGAAAACACACTGTATCGATTCAATCCGCAGACCAACACATTAAAGCAATACGTGATCCCCACCAAGAATGCCTATCCCAGAGCGATAAGCCTGGATAAAAAGGGCAACATCTGGTTTGCAGAGGCC
>JBDLIZ010000055.1:0-16369 GCA_039714615.1 Pseudomonadota bacterium
ACCACCGACTTTGCCAGTACGACGCCAAAAAGGCTCCGCCTATCCGGCATTGTTTCGTGAACATGAACATGAACGTGAACGTGAACGTGAACGTGAACGTGAACGAACACGAGCACGGAAACAATAGGGTTACGTCTTAGACTATTTATAGAGGGACAGAGAGGTTACGTCCTAGGTTTGAAAAACTTCCAATCCGCAGGCTGATATTGATGTAGATAGCCCATGTTGTCCAAGATGCTGTAGAGGAAGGAATGGGAGGGAATGCGACCGAGTCCTCCCCGGGCGCACTCTGACTCACCAAATGTGTTAACGGAATCGCGCCGCCCATACGGGGCATAAAGCAAGGAAGGCACGGGCTCACCACAGTGTCGGCCGGTATTACAGTCCGTAGAATGATCTCCGGTGACCCCGATGACCAACTCTTGGTCTAGCAACGGGCCCAGGGCATGGTCTATTTGCTCCAATACCGCCCGCTTCCCCTTGGGATCGCGATCATGAGAATAGATATCGGTGGCCTTGATATGGAGAAAAACGAAGTCGTGAGAATCCAGGGCATCCCGCGCGGCGGATACCTTCGCCGCCAAATCGGTATCCGTTGATCCCGTGAACCGTGGATCAGTAATCACGGTACAATTCAGCAACCGTCCCAAACCCGCCACGGTACGTTCCCCGGTGATCACCGCTGAGGCTAATCCTAAATGATTGATGAAACTCTCAAGATTCAAGGCCATACCCGCACCGCGGGTAATAATTCCGGTCGCCGGCGGCATGCCTTCAGTGATACGGCGCTGATTGATCGGGTGATCGTGCAGGCGAACAAAGACCTCGTGGATACAGAGATTGAGCAACTCAGCGGTTCTGACACTGGCCTTGTCATCCGAGATCAGAGGATGACTGGACAAAACCATATTCCGCTCTTGGGTCCAACTGCCCGGATCGGTATCGCTAATGGTAGCGGAAAGCCCGGGACCCGATAAGCGCAGCGCTATCCGGTGTTCAGTCGCAGGGGCTATGGTTGCCGTAATACCCTGATCCAGGGGTATGTTCTTCAGTCCCTCTACCAGATCGTCAACACCCTCACGGATCCTCCCTGCTCGCCGGTCCAAGATGCACAGCTCATCTCCACAGCGTTCGAGGGTAGCAAAATTACCGCGCAAAAAAACGTCACCCGGTTGACCCGGCATGCCGATGCCCGCGGCCTCTACCGGACCACGGGATAGGCGATGAATATCCCTGGGAGCCAGCCCGAACAAGGCACCGGTTCCGGTATGAGTAGCCACCGGAACGCCGGGGATGAGCGGATCGACAAGACCACACATGCCGGCACTTACCAGGCGATCCAGGTTGGGCGTTGCCGCTTTCTCTAAAGGGGTCAATCCTCCAAACAATGGACTGGCACGGTCGCCAATGCCATCCAGTATCAACATCAGCCCTTTATAATGATTAGACATGCTTGCGCTCCTCAGCATTTATAACCTAGATCCTGCAAGTGATCGTGCTTACAGAGTGCAATATATTGATTTGTAGAGCAAATTTGAGACTGAGTGGAATCCTTATTGTGATTCCCGAAGGAGCAAATATTGCTATACGGATCAATAGCTTGTTCTATGTATGTGCGGTCAATTGCAAGATCTAGGTGTAACACCAATGTCGTCGGTATACCCGCCGTAACGGACGTATATGCCGCACCCGGATTCAGAAGATTTCCTTATCCGGTTCAGAGGAATCCTCTAGGTCGCACTTAAAAACCTCGTTCGGATCGGGAGAGAACTCCCGTGAGATATACCCTATGGTGGTCCTCATCACTTCTTGGATGACCTTTTCCTTGTCCTCATTGGGTATGATCGTGATCTTTGCCTTATCGGCCTCGGACAAGAGATATGACTGTAAGCGCCAGATGGCGTCAAAATTATCTAAATAACGCTCGGATCGACGTTGTGGCACCTTGTTACCCCGGCCCCTGATTCTGGCGCGCAACTGATCGGGCTTTAAGGTGGCGAGCAAGATCGGCACCACGATGGCATCGCTGCCTTCGGGTATCCGGTCCAGCAACAAGGGATGGACATGGACGCCTTCGAGAATCATGGAGACCCGTTCCCGTATCGCCCTTTGTATCACCGCCTCACAGGGCACGGCCAACAGCTCGGCCTGGGTTCGAAAACCGGCCGCCAGCACCGTATCCCGATCGGTGTTGCGCCCCGATTCGGGCAATGCCTCCCAGGCCCGAAAGGAAGAGGTGTGCAGTGCGGGCACCAACCGCTCGGGCAGCATCATTCTCATGACCTCACGCAAACCGTCGGTGGACTGCATGCGCACGATATCCAGCCGGTTGGCCAGTTCGGTGGCGATGGTGCTCTTTCCACACCCCGCAGTCCCCCCGATCAACAGCACCAAAGGTCGGCCGCTGCGCAGGAATTGGGTCCACAGTAAATAACGACGGGCCACCGCGGGACCGAAACCCTGATCCTGATAGAGGCAACGGTAGGTCAACTCGCCAAGATGTTTGGCACTGACCTCCGAGGTTTGCTTGGCCATCAGATGGTCATACATCTTGGTAGTGACACTCAAGGCCTCGTCATGGGGGAGACTGATCGCCTCCAGATATCTGAGGTGATATCCCCTGGAAAAGGGAATGGTCTCGCCGTCTTCATAGCGCACCAGGAGCGGTGCGTGTGGATGCAAAGGGACGCGATAGCGTTCAATAACCCTTTCGCTATGTTCCTTTTTCAGGCGTTTTATAACCTTCTCACGCAGTTTTTCGGTGGTAATCTCGGCGGTATCGCTCAAATCTTCGCGAACTGTGGATGACAATTCGTAGGCCTGATTAAATGATAAACCCGCATCCTGTAGGGAGCGGGTCAGGATGCCCCTGAGAAAGGGCACCGGCGTACTCTCACTTGAACCCAACACCAATGTTTTTGCCATAGGGCCTAACCGGGTCGCTTGCTAAGGAATAATAT
The DNA here is from genome assembly GCA_039714615.1 of Pseudomonadota bacterium. Classification (GTDB taxonomy): domain Bacteria; phylum Pseudomonadota; class Gammaproteobacteria; order JAAEPA01; family JAAEPA01; genus JAAEPA01. The sequence goes on from JBDLIZ010000055.1 coordinate 2,961, forward strand.
TGTTTGAATGGCGGTATATTAATACAAAATGACGAAATCTGCTGCTGCCGGCAGGCAAACCTATCATTTATTATGGCTATTCACGGAAATCCATGGCTACTGGCGCAGGAACCCGGTCCCTTAATAACCATTCGCGACAGGTATAAGATTACGAATTAGATTACAATGACTACACTCGCGATAAGAAATTAAGGAGTCGAAGATGAAGGCACAGCTACGATATTTGATCCTCGGGCTATTCTTGTTGTTCGCCGCCCCTGCCCTACTCGCTGAGGTAGTCAACATCAATAAGGCGGATGCCGAGACGCTGCAGCAGCATTTGCAAGGTATCGGGCCGGTGAAATCGAAGGCCATTGTTGATTATCGAAAAAAACATGGCGCCTTCAAGAACCTCGATGAGCTGTTGAAGGTCGAGGGTATGGGTCCGGGAATACTCAAAAAAAACAAGAAAAACCTCTCGCTGACCAAAGGCGTATCAAAAACCACGGCTAAAGATAAACCTCACTCCGACAAGAAAGCGGCGGATACATCCTCACCAAAGGATAAAAAGAAATCGGTGAGCAGTAGTAAAAAGGCTAAAGAACCGACCAAATCAAAAGATAAGAGCAAATCCACGAAGAAAAAAGAGACTGCCAAAGAGAAGAAGACCTCTAAAAAGACATCTGACAGTAAGAAATCCACTGCAAAAAAGTCATCAACGAGTCACACTAATGAAAAGAAATAGGTTCTAATGCGCATCGCTCTACTCGAGGACGATCCGGATCAAGCCAAGCTCACCGAACTGTGGTTGAGTCAGTCAGGACATCAGATCCTCGTGTTCAACAACGGTCGCGATATCATCAGGCGCACTTTTACCGAAAGTTTTGACCTGCTTATTCTCGACTGGTTGGTCCCCGGCATGAGTGGAATTGAGGTATTGCTTTGGGTGCGCGAAAACATCGATTGGCCCATCCCGATACTCTTCATCACCCAACGGGACAGCGAAACCGATGTGGTAACCGCGTTGGAGCAGGGGGCGGATGACTATATGACCAAACCCATAAAACGATTCGAGATGCTGGCGCGCATCAATGCCATTTCTCGCCGTAAAGGCCCCGTGGAAGACTCAAGCCGGGTGGTTGAATACCATCCCTATGTCATCGATCGCCAGCACCGGCATGTGGCACACGATGGAAATCAGGTCCCGCTAACCGACAAGGAATTTGATCTGGCGCTTTTCCTGTTCCGCAATTCCGGCCGGATATTGTCGAGGGGACATATTCTAGAATCGGTATGGGGCAGAAGCTCGGCCATTAACACCCGCACGGTAGACACCCATATCAGCCGCTTGCGCCGCAAGCTTGGGCTTTCTCCAGACAGCACCGGCTGGCGGTTGATTTCAATCTACCAGCACGGTTACCGGCTAGAGCGGATATCGAATTAGAGACAGAAGGTAAAGAAGAAGGACATGTCAGAACAAAAGTCGCCCCACACTCATACGGGGACCACTAGCGATAACAATCTTGAAAGGATCAGAGAAATCCTGTTCGGTCAACAAGTGGAGGAATTAGATGGCCGCCTCAATCGGATTCAAAAACAATTCAATGAAGACCTTCAACAGCTACGCACGGATACTACACGACAACTTGAGAATATGGCGAGCCAATTGAGAGAGGAGATGGGTAAAATTGCCGACAGTTTGGATGACGAAAAACATATCCGCGGAGAAATGGCCAATCTTTTTGCCGATATATCCATTTTGCTCAAGGGAAAGCCCAATACCTAGATAAATTGTGCTGTACCACCCTGGCATTCCTGCAATGGATGTAAGGATTTTGACTTGAAACAGTTTGATGAACTCAAACAGCTCCTGATCGGTGAGGAGCGACATCATCTGAGCAGACTGGAAGAACGTCTCGACGACCCTCATCGACGCGCCGAGGATCTCGCTGAGATCCTGCCCGATTCGATCTCTATCAGCAAGTCCAAAGGTCCCGGACTGGCTCAGTGTCTGCAAGAACCTGTTACCGAGTGCGTCAAACACGCCGCACGCGAACATACTCAGCTGTTTGCCGACGCCCTGTTTCCCGTGATCATGCCAGCAGTCCGGCGTTCTATCGCCGAGGCATTGCGCGCCTTTGTCCAGACGCTCAACCAAACCCTTGAACAGGCCTTATCACCGAAAAACCTGAGCTGGCGTCTGGAGGCCTTGCGCAGCGGTATCCCTTATCACGAAATGGTTCTGAAACACACCCTGATCTATCGGGTTGAACAGGTGTTTCTGATCCATCGCAAGACCGGCCTGCTAGTCAGCCATCTCTCTCATCCTGATATCGAGGTCAAGGACAGCGACGCGGTATCGGCGATGTTCACCGCCATCCAGGACTTCGTCCACGAAACCTTTGATTCGCAGTCCTCGGACGAGATCGATTCCATCGATATAGGTGACCATACTACCTGGCTGATCTATGGCCCATACGTCACCCTGGCCTGTGTGATCAGGGGCATCCCCCCGCTGGAACTTCGCCAACAACTCGCCAGTGTCGTCGAAGAATTGAATCGGCGTTTTGGCAGCTCTTTGGAAATATTCGATGGGGATAAGAACGCCATCGACGATGTTAATCCCGTTATGCAACGGTGTCTGAGTCTAGAAGCTAATAAGGATTCAACGCGACGCTCTACCCTGTTGAGGTCAGCCGCCGTCCTCTTGGGCCTGGTATTGCTGATACTGATCTTGATTTCGACATCTTACTGGGCCGTCAATACCTACCAAGACAATCGCCGCTTTGATAGTCTGCTTGAGGCCTTGGAGAACAGACCCGGGATGCTTATCTTCGAAAGCTCGGACCTGGGCGAGCAAATGATATACAAGGGATTGCGTGACCCGTTGGCGGTCGAGCCCATGGTGTTGGCTGGTGAACTGGGATTCGATGAGCGCGAAGTGGCCTTCGCCATGACGCCCTATTATTCGGCAGAGGCACCCATCGTTCTGCAACGGGCCCGGCGAGCATTAGAGGTTCCCGGCACCGTTCGCTTGACATTGTCGGAAGGCGTGCTGAAGGCAATGGGGACCGCCCCCTATCGGTGGCTGGACAGAAACCGGAACCACACCTCTTTTATTCCCGGGATAGAGCGTATTGATCTGAATGGCGTGAGCGCTGATGACGAAAGCCTACGCCGAGAGATCCTAGCCCTATTGGACCCACCTGAAGGGGTAGAGATAGGTATCGAGTCCATGTCGGTCCGCATCATCGGCCGCGCACCCTGGCCATGGATCTTAAGCCTTCCTGATAAACTCGACCGCATCGAATGGCTGGTTCACGTAAACGTCGATCAGCTATCAGGAATGGAATCAGCGCGCCTGCTCGATCTCTACCAACGAATAAACAATAAAAACATTTATTTCTTGGAAGGTATTCGAATTCGTGAGGATTCCAGAACCGAGCTTCAAGGATTGGTATCAAATCTGAGGCTGTTGAAGAAACTCACTGAACAAAACGGTGCCCGCTTAAAGATCCGATTGACCGGTTACACCGATGGTACCGGCTACCCGGAGTTCAACCGCCGCCTACGTACTCAGCGGGCCAGTGAGATACTGCGGCTATTTTCTTTCAACCTCGACCCCAACATGTTCACCATAGATGAAGACCAAGAAACCCCCAACACCGGTTCCAATGCCTCTAAAAGGAGAGTCAAACTCACTCTCGATATCGTAAAACCAGATATTCAATCGCTGTTTGTAAAATGGCGATATTAACCAAAAAGGTCTGTCTGATTGGGGACTTTGCGGTGGGCAAAACCAGTCTGGTGTCGCGTTTTGTTCACAATATCTTTTCTGATCGATACCTGACGACCATCGGTGTCAAGATCGACACCAAGCAGCTTACGATTTCTGGGCTAGGCAGTATTAAATTAGTGCTATGGGATATTGCCGGCACAAACCGGTTTTCCACCATGGATACACACTACCTGCGCGGTGCGACCGCCTACCTGCTGGTAGTGGATGGCACGCGACGCGATACCCTGGATACGGCACTGCAGCTCAAAAAAACAGCGGATCGATTTCTAAACTCGCCTCCCTTTGTCATGATCTTCAACAAGACGGACCTGCAAGATGAATGGGAGATCACTGATGCTGATATACAAAGGCTGCATAAAGAAGGATGGAAGATATTGAGCGCCAGCGCCAAGCAGGGTAGCAACGTGAAGCATGCCTTTGATCTGATTGCCTCCAGCTTACTGCAATGAGCGCCCTGCCATACAAGGTCGCACGCCGACTGCGTTCCCTGGTCACCGACCGGCTCAAACCCTTTTCCGTGCTGTTGGACCCAGAGCTGAGGGTTGTAACATGGTCTGGTGATAATAATTACTATGGCTTCGAAGACCTGAATAGGGGGGATAAGGCCTGGGAGAGATTCCCCTTTCTGGTCGATCTTCAAATAACCCAGCCGCTGCAGCTGGCATTTGTCGATGTGAATAACGGGCGCGCCGCCCATATCGACATCGTTCCTGACACTGAATATTCCTATCTCATTTTCATGGACGCCACCGAACAGCGCGACCGGCAGCGCGAACTTCAGCAAAAAGCGAATGAACTCTCGCTGCTGACCTACCGCCAGCAAGGGCTAATGAAAGAACTTAGGGCCGCACGCGATGATTTGGCCGTAAAACGCCGTCAGGCAGAGGAGGCCAGTCAGGCAAAAGGCCGTTTCATCTCGGGTATGTCTCATGAATTCCGGACCCCGCTGACCTCCATCATGGGCTATGTCGACCTGCTGACACAGCGCCCGGAAGCATGGGAAGGCGCGCTGGACTATCTGGCCGCCATAGAACGTGGTGCCAGGCACCTGTTATCGCTGATCGAAAATGTTTTGGACCAGGCCCGGCTCGAAGTTAATGAACTGGTGATATCCTGCGTTCCGACAGATCTCGCGCGTTTGGCTCAAGACCTGTTGTTGATATTCGAATCCCTGGCGACCCAGAAAAACCTGACCTTCGATCTGAAGCTGCAAGGCGAGTTGCCGCAGAGTGTTGAGTTAGACAGCGTCAGGCTGCGCCAGGTACTGATCAATCTGATCGGCAATGCGTTGAAGTTTACTGACACGGGAGATGTAAGCCTGGAACTGGGCTGGTACGACAATCAATTATCGGCAGTGATCGCCGACACGGGTCCTGGGATACCTGAACCCGATCTGCAAAGGATCTTCGAACCCTTTCAAACCATCAGCCAAATCAGCCATGAGGGGGCCGGTCTAGGACTGACGATAAGCAAGCAGCTGATAGAACTCATGGGGGGCGAATTGTCGGTATCCTCAACTCTGGGCAGGGGCAGCCGATTCAAGGTTAAATTACCCGCCAAGCAGTTGTCTGAACCGGCATTCATTGCCGAGGCGCAAACCCCGTGGGCGACATCGGACAGCGGCAAACAGAAAGGTCATATCCTGCTGGTGGAAGATAACGACGACATCATTCAATTGGTGGAACTGTTTCTGACGGATGCAGGTTATAAACTGACCGTGGCCAAAGATGGGCGTCAGGCCGTCGATCTGGCATTGCACAGGAAACCTGACCTCATATTCATGGATATGAACCTGCCGGTAACGAATGGGCTGGTAGCCACCCGTGAGCTGCGCAATGCCGGTTTCAACCGACCCATCATCGCGTTAACGGCATCACCTTCGACCGCAGACAAACAGCAGGCGCTAGACGCAGGCTGTAATGAATATCTGCAGAAACCCATAGAAATGCCCCGCCTACTGGGTATCACGCGTGAATTCCTGCAGGGAAATTACCATGTTGTCTGAACAAGCGTTATTGACATACAAACATCTGCAAGCTACCTATCGCGCCTCGCTCAAGGACAAAAATACCCTTCTTCAAGGCCATTGGCAGGAATTTGAAAGAAGTGAACACCCTGCGGCAGCGCTGAAAAAACTGCGGCTATTCGTCCACCGTCTGGCAGGTTCTGCCGCTCCGTATGGGTATAAGAACCTCTCCAGTATTGCCCGAGAGGTTGAGATACTCATCAATGAATACACCGGCGCCAACTCGGCCCACTCGTTGGACGAGCAAATGGAGGCAAGTATCAGAGAACAGCTGCGCAATGTTGTTACCAGGCTCATAACGGCCTTGGATGATGCCTTCTTCGAACAAGCCCCGGGGTAGTCAGTTTTCACCTAGCGTCTTATTTGAAAAACTTGCTCCCCAGTTTAGCGATGCCACCTAATATACCACCCTCACCTCCCAACAAGGAAGACAGTCCTGAACCCTGTTCATTCATGATCTCCAGCGCCCGAGGAAGCAGGGTTTCCAAGCCCGTATTGACCATGGACTCGTCGAGCCCCAGTCTGGAGGCGATCCCTGCAATGTCGACCTTTTCCAGCAGGGCACTCACAATACCCTCAGAATCACCTCCTCCGAGTAAGGAGAGCAGATCCCCACCCCCACCACTGAGGACCTGCTGTACACCCTGAGCGGCCTCGGGAATAAATTCTTGGGCCTGTTCCGCACTGAACCCAGCCTCTGAAAGGGTATCAACCAATTCCGAGCGGTTATTCATCAACAAATCTTTGAATATGTCCATGCCATATACCTGTTTTAGAGCGTTGTTGGATAGTCTACCCAGATCCAATTAGGGAACCGATCGATCCCCAATTAGTACCTAGATTCCGGTAGTATTGTACCTTAAACCTTAGGAATGCTACCGAAATAACTTCCCTATCTGACTTGCCTTATCGCTCGTATTCGGCGTTGTGACAACAGTTACATAGCTGGGGCTATGCGCCTATTGTCACGCCTTGAATACAAACGATCATTCGGCGCCAGTTAGGGAAGTTATTTCGTTCGCATTCCTTAGGGATGCTCTCCTGCTTAGTTCCCTGCCATGTTTTCCACAAAATTAGTAGTATAAAGCTGTGGATAAGGTGTTTTTTAGACGATATATAACTTTATAAACAATGAGTTGCATTAGATTGGTCAGGGAATAAGCAGGGACGCTTTTTATCATTCTATTCCCACCGCTTGGTATGACGTGCCCTTGAAAGGCGCTCGGGTTAACGCCCAAATAGTCGATTCCTTATCCGAAAATCAGGTTTATTTAACAATTGTTAACTTTCTATGACATTTTCTGGTACAAAAAGCATGTAAAATCAGTTATAAAGCACCTGAATTCAGGCCATAACGATTTAAAATAGATGCGATATAAAAGACTCTCCCAGCCAGGGCGTAGAATATCTCCGCCTCGCCATCTCCCTGAGATCCAAACACACCACGGCCACCAATCCCATCAACCAGGTGAATCAAAATAAAAATACTATTGGTAGATGACTCGGCCAGCGTCTTACGCTTAACCAAGGCCCTGATCCAGAAGATGGGTCACGATGCAATCACCGCCAAGGACGGCGTGGAGGCACTCGACCTGTTCGACCAACAGCGCCCGGAGTTGGTGATGCTGGATGTGGAAATGCCCAACATGGACGGTTACGTGGCGGCCCGACAGATCCGAGCCCGCTGCACAAAAATGGAGTCATGGATACCGATCATATTTATCAGCGAGAGAAGCGGTGATCAGGACATCGACCAGGGCATAGCGGCCGGTGGGGATGATTTTCTCTGCAAACCGATCAGACCTGCGGTCTTGAAGGCGAAACTCGATGCCATGCAGCGATGCACCCATCGCATCAACCAGCTTCTAGCGAACAAAACGCTAATCCTGGAACAACAACAAAAACGGCTCAAAAAAGAGGAGTTCATCGCCAAGGGGGTCTTTGACCACATCACTCGCCTGAGACAAGTCGAAGAGTCTTGTCTGAGGTCCATACAGTGGCCCATGAACACCTTCAGCGGCGATCTCATTTTCTACGCACGGCGTCCCTCGGGCACTCTCAACGTATTATTCGCCGATTTTACCGGCCACGGGCTGGGCGCTGCACTAGGTGCGCTGCCTGTAGCCGATGCGCTCTACAGCATGACGGCCAAGGATTTCGCCATCGAGACCATCATCGATGAGATCAATACCAAACTGGTAATGCTGCTACCGGTGAGTCGATTCTGTGCCGCCGTGGCCATGGAGATCGACACCCAAAACAGGACTCTCAAGATTTGGAATGGGGGGCTACCCGATGCGCTGGTCGTCAACAGTGAAGGTCGCGTGAGACAACGTATCACCTCCAATCACCCACCGATTGGGATCACCAAACAAGGCGATGATTATAGTCAGTGTGAAATCATAACACTGCTGCCCACAGACCGGCTTTTTGCTTACTCCGACGGCTTGACCGAGGCGAACAACAGCCAAGGCGAGATGTTCGGACAACAGCGCTTAGAAGCCCATTTCTCAGACCACAAAGACCCGGGGCAGTGGCTAAAGGGCCTGCAACAGAGCCTTGTTGCATTTCGTGGCGAGGCAGATCAAACAGACGACATATCGATCATTGAGATTATCCTTTGAGCCTTTCGACAACATATTAAAGTGTAAAGCACAATGATCGATCCCGTAAGTTTACGGTATTCCCGGCATCGGTTTTTCCAGATAGAATAAACGCTTAGAAATTGACTATTGACAGTAGACTCATGCATTCCCCTGCCACTGAATTTCCAGTCGCTATCATCATGGGCTTTCGTGAAGTACAGAACAACCGCTGGACCAAAGGACGTTTCGAACCCCTTGCAGTAATTGCCGGGGAACATATCGCTCACCAAGGGTCCGAGACGAATCCGCTACGCTCAGAAGTTGGCGCAAGTGAACAGTATCTGTTGAGGGGATTCGGTTTGAGACTCTATCGAGACGACGCCGAGAGCTATTATTTGAATCTCATGGGGGAACAACCTAGGGTTTTTATTATCTGTAGCGAGGACGATTCTGGTCGACTAACGCCATTCCTCGCTACTGCGAGCTACGATGAAGCCACTGCCCACACGGAAGTAGAAGAATTCGTTTTTTCGGTACCCATGCCTGCTGAGATATATCGATGGATCGAGCGATTCGTTGTGAATCACTATATTCCGGTTAGGAAAAAGAAACGCAAACGGGATAACTGGAAAGAGCAGGGTCCAGGCAGGAAAAAGAACAACCGATGAAATACCATTTTAAAAGGCGGGCCCCATGACATCGAAAACTGACATCCATCAGGCGACTGCAGCATTGGCTCCCGAGGAACAGGCACGGGCCTACGTCTATTCCCTGCTCGGCGCGCTATTGTCCACACCGGCAAACGAACATTTATTGGGAATCCTCGAACGAATCGAATCCGATACCGACTCCCAAACCAGCATCATGACCAAGGCCTGGAACACGATGCAACGGATCGCGCGTGAGGAAAACCCCGATCAGATCGCTGATGAATATCATAATCTGTTTATCGGCCTGGGGCGGGGCGAACTTATCCCCTATGCATCCTGGTATCTAACAGGATATCTCATGGAAAAACCACTGGCAGTGTTAAGAGGTGACCTGGACAGGTTGGGATTTTCCTCAACAGCCGAAAGATCAGAACCGGAGGATCATGTCGCTGCGCTATGTGAGGTGATGGGGATGATCATAGTGGAAAATCAACTCGGCTTTGAGAAACAAAAGGCCTTTTTTGAAACCCACTTAGCTCCTTGGATATCGCGTTTCTTCACTGACCTTACCCAGGCCAAGTCGGCCCGCTTCTACCAGGCAGTAGGCGAGTTAGGCAGGTGTTTCATGGAGGTGGAAAAACAGTACTTTTCCATGCAGGTATAAGGACATGCAGGGGCCGATCAGAATGCAGGTTTTATCTTTACAATTACCAATCAGTCGAAAGGGCTAGCCCTTTCGACCGCGTATTAAGGTGTAAAGCAAAATGCTCGGTACCGTAATGCAAATCGCCCCACCAGCCAAGCGAGTACCGTTAACCGATTATGTCGTTTGGCTGTCAGGCAAAGACCTTGCCTCATTCGCTGCCCTCTTTCCCTCGGCAGCTGTGGCACGCTGACCGCTTTTCTGTAACTCTTCATACCACAGATCGTGATGTTGTTTGACCCAGTTTTCATCAACCTTGCCTGAGATCATGGCCTCGAGCGCCCCTTCGATACCGATAGCCGCGAGATAAATATGCACCAGAAAGAAGGCGATGACAATGGCAGAGGCCAGCACATGAATAATATTGGCGAGCTGCATGGTTCCACGGTTCTGCTCAAGGTTTGGAAAATCGAGTATAAGACCCGTAACACAAAGAATCACGCCCATGATGACGACTGTCCAGTACCAAGCTTTTTGACCGGCATTATATTTTTCCGAACTCGGTTTGCTGCCACCAAGATAGCCGCCGGCCTTCGAGAACCATGTCATATCCACCTTGAGATTAAACAAGCTATCTCGGAAAAAGCTGATAATTGTCAACACCATCGCAAGGATGAACAACACTCCAAGATAGTTGTGCACGGTGATACCTACATCCGCCATCGCAGCAAACGCCTCCGGACCCATTATGGGAATGAGTACGGTCCTGCCATAGAGTAGAATCAGGCCGGTCAGAGCCAACAATATGAATACAACGGCGGTGAACCAGTGTATCCAGCGCTCCGTAGACGTGGTGCGAGTAATCTCTTTCCCGGAACGTCCGCCTTCAATCGGAATTCGTCCCTTGAACATGAAATAAAGGGCGAACAATGCGATCATCGCGATTAACAAGTAGCCACTGTAGGGAATCAACCAACCGTTACGCACTTGGCGCCAATTCTGTCCACCGCTCTGTATCAATACATTGGCTTCCTGCCCCTTCACTGCACTGTATCCAATACTACCCTGACGCACGGCCCTCCAGAAATTAGCACGCGGATTAGACTGCTCCTGGGCAGTCGCTGCATATCCGATATCGCTATATAGCGATAGACCCATCGGTATGGCCAGCAAACAAAACACCATCACGAATAGACTCCAAGCTACGATCCTGCGGCGAGGTGTAAGTGATTTTTTTCGCCAGGGCTTAGCCATCATCGAAACCTCCTTGGTTAACGGTCACGCTGATAGTGAGTGACACGTTCGCGTAACGTATTTTCCAACTGAGGAGAAAGGCTACGCTCTTGTTTAAGTTGTTCGGGTTCATTTACCTAGGAAGGCAATTCCTAACGATCGGTCTGTACCAGATTGAAACGTTTTATCAGCTCATCTGCACTACCGGTCTGCCGCCCACGATCTAGTAAGGGATCTTTAGCCCCTTTATAAACACCGGCCTCATGTATGGTGACTTCCGGTGGCTCATGGCATCCCATCACCCATACCGATAAAGTGATCAAACAGATTATTTGTACTATCCGTTTACCGATCATAGATTACGCTCCTCGGTTCTACACTATAGCAATAAGATCTTGAGGTAGACGACGCAGCAAGAACACAGGGCTGTATACCCGGCGTGCGATGTGTCCTGAAAACTCATTCGCCATGGGGATAATACCCCCTCGACATTACTACGAGCTGTAAGCCTTATCCCAACCCCAGGTTTGTGGTCGACCGCCACGCTTGAGGATGCGCTGGCGGTAAATATCTGCAACTAGATCACCATCACCGCCTAGCAGGGCCTTGGTGGAACACATCTCGGCACATAGCGGTAACCTCCCCTCGGCAACACGGTTACGGCCATACTTTTCAAACTCGGCAGCGGAATTGTCTGGCTCTGGCCCACCGGCACAGAAGGTACATTTATCCATTTTACCCCGGTCTCCAAATGCGTCCTGTTTGGGAAATTGCGGTGCGCCAAAGGGGCAGGCATAAAAACAGTAACCACAACCGATGCACAGATCCTTATCGTGCAGCACGATCCCATCATCGGTAGTATAAAAGCAGTCCACCGGACATACCGCGGCGCAGGGTGCGTCGGTACAATGCATACAGGCCACCGAGATCGACTTCTCACCGGGCTCTCCGTCGTTCAAGGTGATCACTCGTCGCCGATTTACGCCCCAGGGTACCTCGTGCTCATTCTTGCAGGCCGTTACGCAACCATTGCACTCGATACAACGCTCAGCATCACATAAAAATTTCATTCTTGCCATCGCTCACTCCTCCTCAGGCAGCTCGGATTCGACACAGGGACGCCTTGGTTTCCTGCATCTGCGTGACCGAGTCATAACCGTAAGTAAATGCGGTATTACAAGCTTCACCGCGTATTAGGGGTGCCGTACCCTGGGGATACTTGGCAAGCAGATCTTTGCCCTGAAACCAGCCTCCAAAGTGAAATGGCGTAAAAATGACCCCTGGTGCAACGCGCCGGGTCACTGTGGCCATCACCTTAATCCTGGCGCCCTCCGGACTCTCGAGCCAAATCATCTGACGGTCTCGGATACCCTGGTCATTGGCATCCTTTGGATTGATCTCCGCGAACATATCTTGTTGCAGTTCGGCCAACCAGGGATTGGAGCGTTGTTCCTCACCACCACCCTCGTACTCTACCAGTCGTCCACTGGTAAAAATGAGGGGAAAATCCTTTGAATAGTCCTGGGCCTGGATGGATTGATAGCGGGTCGGCAGACGATAGAAACGCTTGCGGTCTTCATAGGTGGGGTAATCCGCAACCAGATCGCGCCGCGGTGTATACAGAGGTTCGCGATGGATAGGCACCGGATCCGGGAAGGTCCAAACGACACAACGGGCCTTGGCATTACCGAACGGCGCACTCCCGTGTTTTATCGCCACCCTCTGAATGCCCCCAGACAGATCGGTTTTCCAGTTTTTACCCTCAGCAGCCGCTTTTTCCTCGGCCGTAAGATCATCCCACCAACCGAGCTGCTTTAACATCGCCGCGGTGAATTCCGGATAACCGTCCTTGATTTCCGAGCCCTTGCTGTAGGAGCCTTCTGCCAGCAGATTGACACCGTTTCGCTCCACCCCAAAACGGGCTCGAAACACCAGACCACCCTCGGCCACTGACTTGCTAGGATCGTAGAGAATCGGCGTCCCCGGGTGCTTCATCTCAGCGCTGCCCCAACAGGGCCAGGGTAATCCATAATACTCGCCATCCACCGGGCCGCCTTCGGCCTGCAGGGTGGTAGTATTGAAGGTCCCGCGGTATTTGGCATGCATCTTCAGCCGTTCAGGACTTTGGCCGGTGTAGCCGATGGTCCACATCCCGCGATTGATTTCACGAGTAATATCCTCTACCAGAGGCTCATCGTCATTGATCTGGATATTTTTGAACAACTGATCGGCAATGCCGAGCTTGTTGGCTAACTTGTACATCATGGTATGGTCTGGCAACGATTCCCACATGGGTTCAATCACCTTCTCACGCCATTGCAGCGAACGATTCGAGGCGGTAACCGATCCATAGGTCTCGAATTGGGTCGCTGCGGGTAACAGATAGATGCCATCCTTGCGATCGCTCATCACCGCCGCATGGGAGGGATGGGGGTCCACAATGACCATCAGATCGAGCTTTTCCATCGCCTTCTTCATCTCTGGGCCACGGGTC
>JBDLIZ010000056.1:0-16264 GCA_039714615.1 Pseudomonadota bacterium
TCGATCGTTTGAGGCGAATAGCCGTCGCTATTTAACGAAAAGGATCGACAAATCTGTCCAAATCCGATTTTTCCGCAGTAGATCATCCTAAGTCCGACAGGCTCCTAGGAAATGCACTCTGGACAGAGGCCAATTTTGGCTTGATACTATTAAGCATTATGAGCCATGTAAGATTTTCGAATCAGTTTCTAATTGCCATGCCCAAGCTTGCGGATCCGAATTTTGCTCAGACCGTAACATTGATCTGCGAGCATAAGGCTGAAGGGGCTTTGGGTATAGTGCTCAATCGTCCGCTGGACTTGCGCTTGAGCGAACTGCTCAAACATTTGGGTCTTGCGGCGATAACACCTGATATTGCTGACATGCCTGTTTATGCCGGTGGCCCGGTGCAAATGGATCATGGATTCGTGCTACATCAGCCCCTGGGCCACTGGGAATCTACTTTACGCGTACAAGACGATATGGGATTGACTACATCGCGCGACATTCTGGCTGCCATCGCTACCGGTAAAGGACCGGACAAGAGCCTGATCACTCTAGGATATGCCGGCTGGGGTCCACAACAATTAGAACAGGAAATTTCCAATAATGCCTGGCTCACCGTCAATAACGATCTCCAAATCGTATTTGAAGTACCTGCTGAAGAACGTTGGCGTGCCGCAGCGAACAAGCTGGGAATCGACTTAAACCTCCTGGCTGGAGACGCCGGTCATGCCTAGGAGGCTGCCCTCGCTACGGTCGCCATTCTCGGACAGCCTCCTAGACACCACATAATTTCGGCTCCGATCCCATGCCCCACGTTAGACCGACTGCTTTGACTCTGCTGGGATTCGATTATGGTAAGCGCCGCACAGGTGTGGCTGTCGGCCAGACCATCACTAGAACGGCAACCCCCCTTGAGACGCTCAGCTGTAATGGGGCCGAACCTGATTGGCTCATTGTAGGGCATCTTATCGAGCAATGGCAGCCTCAAGCCCTGGTGGTGGGCGTACCGGTAGTCACGAAAAGCCAAGGTAAAGAATTGATTAGGCTAATACAGCGCTTTTGCGGATCGCTGGGCAACAGATATGGTCTGCCCGTCTACACCTGCGACGAATCTTATACCTCTGCCGAGGCCTACCAGCAACTAAAAGAGATGCGCAGGGCCGGCCATAGTAAAAAAATTGCCAAAGAAAAGATCGATAGCCTCGCTGCCGCAATCCTGCTTGAAGCGTGGATGGCCTCACCGGCGCCAATCAGCAATTGAGGATAGAGATTAAGATGATCCAGGATGTGAATGATCTTCTAGAAAGAATGCACCAGGGACTGGACGCATTGCTCAATGAAAAAAAACTTGGAGACCCCTTGATGGTAGGCGTTCATACCGGCGGGGCCTGGGTGGCCGAACACCTGCACCGTAGACTTGAATTAAAGGAACCCCTGGGATTGTTGGATATTTCCTTTTACCGCGATGACTTCAGTCGTATCGGTGTGCATCCTAGAGTCAAACCCTCCACTCTGCCATTAAGCGTTGATGACCGGCACATTATTCTGGTTGATGATGTCCTTTATACAGGGCGCACGATCCGCGCCGCACTCAACGAACTTTTCGACTATGGGCGTCCGGCCTCGGTGATATTAGCGGTGCTGGTGGAAAGGGAGGGGCGAGAACTCCCCATCCAAGCATCTGTCTCGGGGATATCGATCGACCTGCATGGTCGCCAACACATCAAACTCTGTGGTCCTGATCCCATCAAGCTTAAACTCATCGACATAGAACAATAAACAGATCATCGCTGATAATGTTTAGGTCCAAGAACCCCTCCCTGCCCGGTCCGCTACCTGCCCAGGTGCAGCTTACCAAACAGGGTCGCTTACGGCATTTCCTTACCATAGAGGGTTTACCTCGCGAACTGCTGGTCGGAATTCTCGATATGGCTGAATCATTTGCCGGTGTCAAGAATCAGGCCGTGAAAAAGGTGCCTCTATTGAGAGGCAAAACCATCGTTAACCTGTTCTTCGAGGCCAGCACACGTACTCGCACCACCTTCGAGTTAGCAGCCAAAAGACTCTCTGCCGATGTACTCAATCTGGATATCAGTACGACCTCCACAGTAAAGGGAGAGAGCCTGCGTGATACCCTAAGAAACTTGGAAGCCATGCATGCCGACATGTTCATAGTGCGTCACTGTAACAGCGGTGCCGCACAGTTTATCGCGCACCATGTGGCGCCTCATGTCAGTGTCATCAATGCTGGAGATGGTCCGCATGCCCATCCAACCCAGGCCATGCTGGATGTATTTACCATCCGCCGTTATAAAGATGAATTCACCAATCTGCGTGTTACCATCGTTGGCGATATACTGCATTCTCGCGTCGCGCGTTCTCAGATCGACGCCCTGAATATCTTGGGCACGGGCGAGATTCGTGTAGTCGCGCCCAAAACCCTGTTGCCCGCCAGGGTAGAAAGTCTTGGAGTTAAGGTATTTCATGACATGGACGAGGGACTCAGAGGCGTCGACGTGATCATCATGCTAAGGCTGCAGAAGGAGCGCATGCAGGGCGCCTTCCTACCCAGCGAACACGAATATTATCAGTTATATGGGCTGACCGAGGAAAGGCTTGCCAGAGCTAGTCCCGACGCAATAGTAATGCATCCAGGCCCCATCAATCGAGGGGTGGAGATCTCTTCCGAAGTCGCTGACGGCACGCACTCAGTTATATTGCAACAAGTCACTTACGGCATCGCCATTCGTATGGCGGTAATGTCAATGACCATTGGATCCCAGCAGGTAGGATAGGAATGAATCTGCAAATCACCAATGGAAGGATCATTGACCCGGCAAATAATACCGACCGGATCATGGATCTGTTCATCATCGATGGCAAAATCGCCAGCTTGGGCACTTCACCAGCGGGATTCATTGCCGAACGTACCCTTGATGCCAGCAATCAGATCGTCATCCCAGGTCTGGTCGATCTCGCCGCCCGCTTAAGAGAGCCAGGTCAGGAGCACAAGACAACGATCGCCTCCGAAACTCGTGCAGCCGCCGCGGCAGGCATCACCACACTATGCTGCCCCCCAGACACCCAACCGGTGATAGACTCACCAGCTGAGATCAAGTTTATTCAACAACGGGCAGAAAAGGCCGGTTTTTGCCATGTCTATAGCCTGGGAGCCTTAACCGCAGACCTGCGGGGAGAGCGTTTGAGCGAGATGGCTGCCCTGAAAAAAGGCGGTTGTGTGGGTGTGAGCAATGCCTTACATCCCATGGGCTCCACCCTGATTCTGCGCCGGGCAATGGAATATGCCGCCAGCCAGGGGCTGACGGTCTTCCTGCATCCCATCGATCACGCCCTCTCCAACCACGGCTGTGCCCATGAAGGCCGTATCGCCACCAGGCTGGGCTTACCGGCCATCCCCGCCGCCGCGGAAACCGCCGCATTGGGTCAGCAACTCGCATTGGTCGAGCTTTGCGGGGTACGCACTCATTTCTGCCGCCTATCCACCGAACAAGCCGCAAAAATGGTTGCTCGCGCCAGGGCAGAGGGGCTGCCGGTCAGTGCCGACATCTGCGCCCATCAGCTATTTTTAACAGAAATGGATATTGGCGATTTCAACAGTTTGTGTCACACCATGCCCCCACTGCGCACCCACAATGACCTGGAGGGTCTGCGAAGTAGTCTTGATAATGAGGTCTTACATGCAATCTGTTCCGATCATCAACCCCATGAACTGGAGGCCAAACGAGCCCCATTCCCTGAAACCGAACCAGGAATATCAGCACTGGAAACCCTGCTGCCCCTGACACTGAGGCTGGTTGAGCAAGAGGACCTCGAGTTGTCAGAAGCCATTGCGTTGGTGACCTACAAACCAGCCTCGGTACTTCAGCTCGATGCTGGCACCCTCAGCATTGGCTGCCCTGCGGATGTCTGTATTTATGATCCAGAATTCAGTTGGGAATTCAAAGCCGAAAATCTGTTGAGCCGAGGAAAAAATACGCCTTTCGATGGATGGCATTTCAGGGGAAGGGTTAGCCATACCCTCCTGGATGGAAGGGTCGTGTATGATGCTAATCCAGGTTAGTTTTACGCGCTAAATCAAAATCTCATTCCCGATTCCTGCCGGTAATTGAATCTTTATTCATACACTGCCATAACTAATTGATTCAGGGCTCGATTAACCACGACTAAGCATGGAACCAACATCTAACGATACCATCCACCTAGAACAGGCACAGATACTCGATCGCCAATCTTATCCTGCGGACCAATTCGTCCTGCGCCTGCAGGCGCCCCTATGCGCGAACAAAGCACAACCCGGCAGTTTTGTCCATGTCCAGTGTGATCCCGAACTGCCGATGCGTCGACCCTTTTCTATCATGCGATCATCGGTAAAACAGGGCTGGATCGAGATACTTTTCAAAGTGGTGGGCCGAGGGACTCGCCTGCTATCGTTGCGCAGGCCGGGGGATTACCTAAGCATGTTGGGGCCGATAGGTAAGCCCTTCCAACCTGAACCACAGCGGCCACGGGGTTTGCTTTTGGGTGGTGGCATTGGCATACCGCCCATGATGTTTCTTGCCGAGCGAATGCATCAAACCGACGGTTTCCAAGCCCTGGTCCTTATGGGATCTGAAATCCCTTTCCCATTCAAGGCCCGGCCCTCTCAGATCTTGATCAAAGGGATACCAGCAGGGGTCGTCGGCGCAATGCCATTACTGGAAGATTTGGGAATAGCCTCAAGATTGGCCTCTTTGCAAGACTACTCAGGCTGTTATCAAGGTTATGTCACCGAACTGGCCGAACATTGGATTCAGGACCAGGGTCAGGAAAACTGGCGCAGTATAGAGATATTCGCCTGTGGTCCCCGAGCGATGCTGCGCGCAACGGCCAAGTTGGCACGCAAATATAATCTTGCCTGCCAAGTTGCTTTGGAAGAGTACATGGCCTGTGCAGTAGGTGGTTGTGCCGGATGCGTAGTTAGGGTCAAAACAGATCACGGCCCTGCAATGAAGCGGGTCTGCGTGGACGGGCCGGTTTTTCGGGCGGCGGAAATTTATTAATCCGAATCACTCCCCGTTGCCGATTGCCGACCCAGGATATCATTGAGAATATCATTACCGGTGGAATCAACGCTTATACTCGAATCATTGGGAACGCCAGTTCCCTGGACATCATTTACAGCCATAGCAGGCATAAGCTGAGCAGCATCCAGCCCTGGTTTATTCTCTTCTGATAGGGCCGGTAGGTCACTGGGAAATTGCAGATCCTCCTCCTCATGGCTAAAATCCTTCTCGCCACCACCGAAGCTTATTCGCCATTCAAGATTACCACGAGAATCAGCCTTGGAAAGGGCCTCTTCCAGACTGATTCTACCACTCTTATAATACTCATACAGCGACTGATCAAATGTCTGCATCCCACTCACGCTTCCCTTCTCCATCACCTCCTTGATCTCCCCCATTTTTCCACTCCGGATCAGCTCGGATATATAAGGTGTGTTAATCAGTACTTCGACGGCTGGAAGGCGTTTCCCGTTGCTACCTAATACCAGCCGCTGGGAGATAATACCGCGCAGATTCAGTGATAAGTCCATGAGTATCTGCTGCTTTGCCTGGGGGGGGAACAAATTGATTACTCGATCCAGAGCCTGATTTGCATTAACGGCATGTAGCGTCGTAAGACACAGATGACCGGTGTCAGCATAACTGATGGAGGCCTCCATCGTCATGCTGTCACGCACCTCACCGATCATGATCATATCAGGCGCCTCGCGCATGGCTTCCCGCAGGGCATTTTCATAACTCAAGGTATCTAAACCGACCTCACGTTGATCGATAATGGATTTTTTATGCGTAAAAGCGTATTCGATGGGATCCTCAATGGTTAAGATATGGCCAGCGCGAATCGTGTTCCGGTAGTCGATCATCGCGGCCATGGTGGTGGATTTTCCCGAGCCCGTAGAGCCCACCACCAACACCAACCCATGGTTGTGCATGACCAGGCCCTTGAGCACCTCGGGCAATTGAAGTCTCTCCAGCGAGGGGATCTGCGCCTTGATGAAACGAACCACCATTGAGACCTCACCTCGCTGCATATAGATATTCACCCTAAATCGACCGACCTGATGGACCGACAATCCCAGGTTCATCTCCTTTGTAGACTCAAATTCCTCGATCTGTTTTGCGTCCATGACGTTGTAGGCGAGGCGCTTGGTCAGCCCGGGCTCAAGAGCAGTTCTACTGACAGGTTTGGTATCGCCTTCAATCTTGATGCTGACCGGTGCGCCAGTAGTAAAAAACAGGTCAGAGGCATGGCGTTCTGCCATCAGTTTGAGGTAAGGGGCGATGTTCATACAGGCTTCCTTGTTCAATGGAACGGGGTACTAGGAGCCTGTCGGATTTAGGGCTGATCTACTGCGGAAAAGTCGGATTTGGACAGATTCCCCGATCCTTTTCGTTAAATAGCGACGGCTATTCACCTCAAAGAATCGAAAAATCTGACTCAAATCGGCTTTCCCTCGCTACGATCACCTAAATCCGACAGGCTCCTAGCGCATAACTCCTGAATCATCTGGTTTATCTTCCATGCTGAGATGGCCTACATCATTCAATAGATTTTGTTTTTTCGCATTCTTACCCTCCAGCTTGATTCGCAGACGAAGATCATTGACTGAATCTGCATTACGAAGGGCATCCTCATAGCTGATCAAACCGGCCTCTAAAAGCAAAAATAAGTGCTGGTCAAAAGTCTGCATCCCAGCTTCATTCGATTTGGCGATCAATGCCTTCATCTCATGGACATTTCCCTTAAAAATAAGGTCGGACATCAGAGGTGTATTGATCATGACCTCTACCGCGGGGATCCGCCCTTCACCGCAAATATGAGGGAGCAGGCGCTGTGAAATTACGCCCTTAAGATTGAGCGAAAGGTCCATTAATAATTGAGCACGCCGCTCTTCCGGGAAAAAGTTGATAATGCGATCTAGGGCCTGGTTGGTACTGTTGGCGTGAAGTGTGGATAGGCACAGATGCCCCGTCTCTGCAAACGCGATAGCGTGCTCCATGGCGGTGCGATCTCGAATCTCACCGATAAGTATTACATCTGGGGCCTGCCTTAGGGTGTTTTTTAAGGCAATTTCATAGCTCTCAGTGTCAATACCAACCTCTCGTTGAGTGACTATGCAGTTCTTGTGATCATGGACGAATTCGACAGGATCCTCGATGGTGATAATATGACCATAACTGTTTTCATTGCGATAGCCCACCATTGCAGCCAATGAGGTCGACTTACCGGATCCGGTACCCCCTACAAATATCACCAGACCGCGCTTAGTCATAGCGATGTCTCGAAGAATAACGGGTAACTTCAGATCTTCAAACTTGGGGATCTCGCTGTTGATAACCCGAACTACCATCCCAGAACTGCCGCGCTGGGCAAAGGCGTTGACCCTGAAGCGACTCACTCCCGGCAGACCAATCGCAAAGTTACACTCCTGGGTTTTCTCGAACTCGCCCGCTTGTCGGTCGTTCATGATGGAACGCACCAAAACTTGGGTGTGAGCTGTGGTTAAGGCCTGCCCGGTAATCGGAGCCATCTTGCCATCGACCTTGATAGAAGGAGGCGCACCAGCGGTGATAAACAGATCGGAGCCGTTCTTGCTGTTCAGGGTTCGCAATAAATCATGTATGAAACGAATTGCCTTATCCCTATCCATAACATGGTTCCCTTAATGACACATTGGTATATTAATACCTAGGAGACAGCCAATCCAAAGAGAATGGCAGGGCATTGTGTACTGACTTTATCCCTGTTGTAAGTCAGCACTCTCAGCCTAATTTGAGACGAAGTGATAAACGGCCTAGAAATTATCTTTATTGGCTGCCTTGCGACGGGCTTCCTCTTTGCTGATCAGGCCCCTACTCATCACGTCCTTGAGATTCTGATCCAGCGTCTGCATTCCGATGCCCTGCCCAGTTTGAATAGCCGAATACATTTGGGCCACTTTATCCTCACGGATCAGATTGCGAATAGCCGGTGTACCGATCATAATCTCGTGGGCGGCTACTCGCCCCCCACCGATCTTTTTACATAGGGTCTGAGAGATTACTGCCCGCAACGACTCGGATAACATGGATCTGACCATGTCTTTTTCTGCCGCGGGGAATACGTCAATAATACGGTCAATGGTCTTTGCGGCGGAACTTGTATGAAGGGTGCCAAATACGAGATGCCCGGTTTCTGCTGCAGTTAGAGCAAGACGGATGGTCTCCAGATCCCTCAACTCACCAACTAGAATGGTGTCAGGGTCTTCGCGCAATGCAGAACGCAAGGCTTCGCTGAACGAGAGGGTGTCACGATGCACCTCACGCTGATTAAGAAGACATTTCTTACTTTCATGTACGAATTCTATGGGGTCCTCTATGGTCAATATGTGACCGTACTCGGACTCATTCTTATAATCGACCATCGCAGCCAGTGTCGTTGACTTACCGGAACCGGTGGGCCCGGTGACCAATACTATGCCGCGTGGATAGGAAGATATTTCCTCGAATATCTTGGGACAATTTAATTCCTCCAAGCTAAGAATCTTGGTGGGAATGGTGCGAAATACGGCCGCTGCACCACGACTCTGATTAAATGCGTTTACTCGAAATCGTGCTACCCCTTGAATCTCGAATGAAAAGTCGGTTTCTAGGCGTTCCTCGAAGTCCTTGCGCTGTTTGTCGTTCATGATATCGTAAACCATTTCATGAACTTCCCGATGTTCCAAGACAGGGACATTGATGCGCCGCACATCACCATCGACCCTTATCATGGGGGGTACACCAGAAGAGATATGCAAGTCCGAGGCCCCGTTCTTCACGCAGAAGGCAAGCAATTGGGTCATGTCCATATCTTTTCTCTACCGTTGCAGTCTGCTACCCGTCGCAGTGGCGCTATCCCTACTCACGTATGTTATCCCAGGTGGAAATGACTGACCTGATTTCAAGGGGAAACTAATGATAAACTGTCACCTTGTTTGGCACCGTACGAAGGCCGAGATGATACCTACTCTACTATTGGGTCATCGTCATCTCTGGTACAGTAGGAAATACCGTCTCACGTTTCAATACAAGGGCTGATGCTTTGTGGATAAGGGCATTGATTGACACGATTAAAGGCGACGACCCGATCTAGAAGCCGGTCTGAGAATAGGCTCCTAGCACATCCTTCACAAGGGGGAACTTAGTCACACCATGTTATCCATCCGTGACCGGCTCGCTCAGATCCGGACCAAGATCTCTGAGGCCGAGTATCGCTATGGTCGATCACCGGGTTCCGTATCACTATTGGCAGTGAGCAAATCTCAACCACTGGATCGGATCCAACAAGCCATCGCTTGCGGTCAGCGGCTCCTTGGTGAAAACTATCTGCAACAGGCGCAAGATAAGATCAGCAAACTCCACAATAGTGATCTTGAATGGCATTTCATCGGCGCGATACAGGCCAATAAGACACGCCACATTGCCCAATTGTTTCAGTGGGTACATAGTGTAGACCGCCTCAAAATCGCCACCCGCCTGAATAACCAGCGACCGACTACGCTGCCACCATTGGATCTTTGCTTGCAAGTCAACGTCAGCGAAGAACCGAGCAAAGCTGGCGTAAGACTGGAACGGTTACCCGAACTGGCGGAACAGATCGCTGCTTTGTCACGCTTGAGACTCAGGGGACTGATGGCCATTCCCTTCCCGAGTACCAGCACCCACGATCAGCGCCACAACTTCGCGCTGTTACGCGAAGCGCTGGAGGGGATCAATAATCGAGGATTTCAACTCGATACACTATCCATGGGCATGAGTAACGACATGGAAGCAGCCATCGCCGAAGGTGCGACCATGGTTCGAATCGGTACCGCTGTCTTTGGTCCTCGACCACAAAAGATCGAGCGCCACTAACATCGTACCCGAAAAGCAAGTTCATTCTATACAAGTATGCGTTAAACTGTAGGAGGTATGGGCGACCAAAAACCATCCGCAACCGGTGTCTCACACCATTGGCCACACCCATCCCAAAGCATCATAACTACGAAAAACAGATAGCGACATCGCTCAATAGACAAGTTATAAATATCCTCATTATGGCAACTCACAGCATTGCATTTATTGGCGCAGGGAATATGGCCCGCAGCCTAATTGGCGGTCTGCTTGTCGGCGATTGGCCCGCAGAACGTATTCGCGTGTCCGACCCAGACCCCACCCAACTGGAGATTCTGAGGCAACAATGTCCTGGTGTGTTCATCACCGAGGACAATGAGATTTGCGTAGAAACAGCGGATGTGGTGCTATTTGCGGTAAAGCCCCAATCTCTCAGAACGGCTGCTCGTGGGCTGGCGCAATCCCTCTCTGGCCGAGAGATACTGATTGTATCCATCGTTGCGGGGGTACGCACTCATGACCTTGTGCGCTGGCTAGGTGCACAGTTCGCGGTGGTTCGTTGTATGCCGAATACCCCGGCATTGGTGAGTAGCGGTGCAACTGGGCTTTACGCCAATTCTTTAGTCAGCACCGATCAGCGTGACACCGCGGAGAGCATCCTGCGGGCCGTGGGTCTCACCTTGTGGTTTGATAAAGAGACCCTACTCGATGTCGTCACCGCTTTATCAGGCAGCGGTCCCGCCTACTTCTTTCTGGTCATGGAAGCCATGGAACAAGCGGCTGTCAGTCTGGGGCTCACCAAAGAATCAGCACGCTTGCTAACGCTGCAAACAGCTTTTGGCGCATCTAAACTGGCACTGGAAAGCAAAGAAGAAATTGCTACATTGCGTCGGCACGTAACCTCCAAAGGAGGAACGACCGAAAGGGCCGTCACTGAGCTAGAGAAAGGGCAGATCCGAGAACTGTTCACTCAGGCACTGTCCGTCGCTGCCGATCGTTCCAATGAATTAGCTACTAAATTTGGAAAAGAATAACCATGGGAACTGTCGCTACAAACGTCTCGGTATTCCTGATCCACACGCTATTTATGCTCTATCTGCTGATCGCTGTGCTGCGCTTCCTGTTGGCCTGGGTTAGGGCCGACTTCTACAACCCGCTCTCACAATTTCTGGTGTCGGCAACGAATCCGGTGCTCACCCCCTTGCGTCGGCTGCTTCCTAGTATGGGACCTGTGGATACTGCCTCCATCGTATTGATCCTTGGAATAAAGCTGTTGGAGCTCGTATTATTAACTACAGTAGCTGGGGGCGAGATTAATCTGTTAATCTTGTTCATTACCGCAATACTGCAGGTCGTCGAATTAATAATATATATATTCATGTTCTCGATCATCATCCAGGTCGTCATAAGCTGGGTATCGCCGGGCACGCAGCACTACGGCAATCCGATGGCTTCGATTCTATATAGCCTAAATGAACCCCTGTTGCGCCAAATGCGGCGCATCCTGCCTAAAACAGGCATGATCGATTTTTCTCCCATGGCGGTGATAATCGCTCTAAACGTGGCACTGATCATTATCAAATCCTTGTTTCGCTATTAAGCGTTTAGCGATGGAACAATCTATGCAGTGTTACCGCTGGCACCAAGATGTGCTGTTGATTGACATCCGCGTTCAACCCGGGGCCAAACACGATGAAATCGCCGGCTTGCACGGTCATCGTCTAAAGATCCGAATCAACGCGCCCCCAGTGGACGGAAAGGCCAATACTCAGCTGGTGAAATACATTTCTCAAGTATTTCAAGTTCGTCGGGCAAGGGTGAAGATCGTCTCGGGAGAAAAAAGTCGTGACAAACGATTAAAAATCACGGCCCCTCAACGACTTCCTGAGATGGTATTCAAGCCCTGACAGAAGACAATAAAACTTGAACTTAGCCCGGATTTTCCACAAATTGCGTATGCTCTTACTGGTCTATTGTTCCGGTAAGGAATTGCCCTCGGTTGCCCGAAATCACCAATACGCGACGCCTTCGGTAAACCCCTTGCAGAAACAATATACTTCGCGATCTGCATGCGAATTCATGAAATATCCGGGCTAGATCCTGCAAGTGACCTAAGTTACACGCTTGAATCATTAACCTTACAAAGGGTCAATAATTTAAACCTACCATTAGGAGATTGATATGAAGAAAGTCAAAAGCCCATTGCACGTTGTCGCCGTTTTGCTTGCGATCCTCCTTGCCACAAGCGATGCCATGGCCGATCAATTCAAGGACATCGGTGACGCCGTAGTCCATTACAACGCAGTGACTACCGATTTTTTCGATCCGCATATCGCCAAACTCTATGGGATCAAGCGAAGTAAAAACCGGGCACTTTTGACCATCACCGTATTAAAAAAACGCATGGGACTCGCCTCTCAACCCATTAAAGCCAACATACAAGCAACGGCAGTAAATCTTTCAAATCAAATTACAGATCTAAAAATGCGCGAGATTGCCGATGGTGGCGCCATTTATTACATTGCCGAGTTTCCGGTCGCAAATAAAGAGACCTTCGATTTCACAGTAAACGTAAAACCCGAAGTTGGTCGTGAAAACACCGTCAAGTTTAGAAAGCAATTCTTTACCAACTGAGTCATTTTTGGACAAAGAACGTCAACACTGCTAAATCACGTCAGTCAAAACAGTTTGCGAATAAATCTAAATCGCAGCGAGACTGTCATTGAGCGTGGCTAACTGCAGCCAAGGTGGCCGCTTTAATTTGCATACCCGCAAGGGTATTTGCCAAGGATAAAAAGTGCTTTTTTGAGCTATTGAAATTACGCGATCTCACTCCAGATCGACCGGAAACGCCGGAATCTGAAACCAAAGAAGGCAGAGCGCATCTGCCTTCTTTTTGCGATTAAAACCACTTTTAGCGGTAATTTAATACGAATTGTTACTAAAACCGTGTGACAATCTCGCCTGCATCTGACTGTCGTGCTATCTTACGGCGCGTTCCACTGACCACGTCCACCCATTAGGAGTGAAGCAAGCATGGCTGTGAATAAAGCTGCAGCAAGTCCGGTAAAAAAACCGCCCACAAAATCTGAAATTTTGGGCCACATTGCTGAGGATACGGGACTGACACGTAAAGAGATTAATATCGTTTTAGACTCGCTCACCGGCCTCATAGCGAAAAACCTTAAGCCCAGAGGGACAGGTTCATTCAATCTACCCGGTTTACTCAAGATCAAGGTTCAGAAAAAACCGGCAACCAAGGCGCGTAAAGGAATCAACCCTTTCACTGGCGAAGAAGCTGTTTTCAAAGCTAAGCCGGCACGCAAGGTGGTGAAGGTAACACCACTCAAGGGGTTGAAAGATATGGTGTAGCCCTAGTGCAGAGAGCGCAAGTTGGGCACCCATTTCGCTGGTCCTAATCGTCTCTGGCGTCGTTGCTCCTCGTTACATGGAGTCTTGCCATGCTGCCTCATCGCGCCTAGCCAGGAACGATCATGCCCACCGAAATAGGCACCAAACTTACGTTCTCTTGCACTAGTGGAGCGAAGGCAGAATGAATAGACTCACACGGGGAGACTGCATATACAACAATCATCAATTGCTTCCGCCTTTAAACTTGTATACACCACTTTCAAAGTTACTGAAAAACCGGTCGAGCAAAGGATGTTCGATCAGCTGACCCGAACGATCAGGTTCTAGATTGCGTTCTGCTACATAGGTTTCCAACATCTGTCCATCAACCAGTACATGGTACCAAGGACGGTCTTTTGGAGGACGCGATTTTGCCACCTGCTGATACCACTGCTCCGTTCCCTGGAACTCAGCATCCACATCAAAAATGACCCCGCGATAATCAAATAATTTATGATGCACGATCTGACCGATTGAGAACGACGCTTTTGTCATATCTCCAACTCCTGTTCAATGAATTGAGCCAACCAAACCTTAGGAATGCTGAGCGGTGATTACTCACGCTCATGCCATGCGAAAAGAAAATTCTCTCGCAATTCACGATCGATTTGCTGCAAGCAAAGCATAGTAAAAAGCAAGGCCTATTGCCCAGCCCTTTCATTTAAAGCATTATACCCACCCTGAATGAAAAGATTGTAATCATTGCACATATCATGGTCGTTGAAAAAACCGTAGATGTTGCCATCATTGGGGCAGGGACCTCCGGTCTCAATGCCCTCGGCCAGGTTCGCAAATCCGGAAAATCCTTTGTTCTTATCAACGGTGGCGATCTGGGCACCACCTGCGCCCGGGTTGGCTGCATGCCTTCCAAGGCCTTCATCCAGATTGCCGAGGACTACCACCGTCTCAGCGTTTTCGATCGATACGGCGCCGAGGGTCATCGGAACCTATCACTCAACCCCGAAGAGGCCATGGAACACGTCCGAGACCTGAGGGACATCTTCGTGGACCGGGTCATGGGTAGCAGCACCGACGAGATGGGAGATGAGCTGATCGAGGGTTATGCACGCTTTATAGCACCTGATGTTCTGAAGGTCGGCGATGCCCTCATCCGAGCTCGAAAAATCGTGATCGCAACGGGATCACGTCCTCATATCCCCGAGCCATGGCGCCGATTTGGTGATCGCATTTTGACCACCGATGATTTCTTCGAGCAGGAGTCTTTCCCCGATCGCTTGGCCGTCATTGGTATGGGAGCCATAGGACTGGAACTGGGCCAGGCCCTGCGGCGTTACGGTCACCAAGTTACGGGAATAGACCAGCTCGGCAGCATTGCCGGGCTCAGCGACCCGGTGGTAAACCAGATTGCCATCGAGGTCATCGGTAAAGAATTCCCGCTCTGGCTGGGCGCAGCCGCGACTATCGATGAGCAAGGTGACAAGCTATTGGTCAGCTCGGACGAACAAACAGTCCTGGTAGATAAGGTGTTGGTCAGTGTTGGCCGTATCCCAAATCTGGATAAACTGGGTCTGGAAGGTTTGGGGATCCCTCTAAAGCAACAGGGGCTCCCGGCCTTTAATCCCACGACGATGCAAATCGCAGATTTACCGCTATTCATTGCGGGCGATACCACGGGTGACCGCCCCATTCTCCACGAGGCCGGCAATGAAGGAAAAATCGCCGGCTATAACGCTTCCCATGATCCGGTTCTTGCCTTCAAACGCAAACCTCATTTTGCCATTACTTTTTGCGATCCAAATATCGTCACGGTCGGAATGTCCTGGTTGGAACTTGCGGATAGAGATGACATCGCGGTGGGTGAAATGCGCTTTGGGCCGGTGGGACGAGCCTTGATTATGGCGAAGAACAAGGGTGTGCTGCGTGTATATGCAGAAAAGAGTAGTGGTAAACTGCTCGGGGCAGCCATGATCGCACCCCGTGGCGAAAACCTGGGCCATCTGCTGGCCTGGTCTATACAGCAGGGGCTAACGGCCTTTGACTTGCTTAAGATGCCGTTTTACCATCCCGTCATCGAGGAGGCGTTACAAGCCGCCTTATACAACCTCCTGCCCCAACTCGAATCCCATCCAGAGCCATTACGCGAACTTGATCTG
This sequence comes from Pseudomonadota bacterium, assembly GCA_039714615.1. Taxonomy (GTDB): domain Bacteria; phylum Pseudomonadota; class Gammaproteobacteria; order JAAEPA01; family JAAEPA01; genus JAAEPA01. The sequence continues at coordinate 15,428 of JBDLIZ010000056.1, forward strand.
CTTCATGGACCATGACGATGCGACGGTGCGGAATCACGGTTAACGAAAGGGATGTGTGACCGGCATGCTAGCCGGCTAGCTGGTGCAAGCCACCTTGAAGCTGCGGTTGGGTGGCCGCTTGCTCAGATCTACCTTAATTGTCCGGACAGACGAGTTGGAAGGGGTTATCGCTACTGATCGTGCAATCTACGAAGCCATCGTCCGACAACCATCCTTCCTTTATATCATAGAACGTCACGTGGAACTTTGCTTGGTAGCCGCCCGGTTCTGGGGAGGTCACTTGCACTGACAGGAAACCGAACTTCTTTTTACGCTGCAGATGCCACTTTTCCGAAATCACCTGCCATTTATTCTTGTTGCTGCTTGGCAACCGCACCCAACTCGCATTCACCTTTGCCCATTCGGAGTCTGGATTGCTACCTGACAGATTGACGCCACTGATACCGATCACATACTCGAGGGGACGCCGGACATCTTGTACCGCTGGGTTGGACACTTGAGGATTCACCAACTGCGCTCGATGTGAATGACCGGAAAGAACCACCGGAATTTTCTCTATTGGGGCTGGTTCACCCACAACCAAGACCGAGTCGAATAGAGCATCCCGCGGCAGGGGTATCTCGTAGGTCTTTTCCGTGTATTCCTTAGTTACGACGAACAACGGCATATGGGTGACGATCCAGACCGGTATGTGGTCCGCCAAGAACGGATTGACTTGATTGGGGCGGTTTGTATAGTGGTTCTTGAAGGGTATTGACAAGTTTGGTATTAAGGTCGCAACACCACAAGAATTCATGATAGAGAGAGGTATCTAACTATGAGTACTCTCAGCTTAAG
>JBDLIZ010000057.1:0-16238 GCA_039714615.1 Pseudomonadota bacterium
TCGAGTAGGCTGGCTGAATGAGGCGCCAGGGCCCAATGGCCGGACAAGCTGGGATTGGTCGTCATGGCAAGCCCGGATTCAAAAACTTTGTTGCACTGGCTCAGTGTACGGGCAGGATACCGAAGGCGCGTCCGGCACGGAATGGCCGGACAAACTCACCCCGTACCGACTGCCAACACCTAAGGAAGCGCTGATAAAGCCTCGTTTCGTCATCCCGGCGGATGCCGGGATCCAGAAGAATCAAACGCATAGATTCTGGCCTGCGCCGGAATGACGAGTTAATCAGAGCCTCCCTAATTGGGCATATCGACAACATTCCACCTTTTCCGTCTACCGATCACGCTGTCTTATCACCAACAAGACGATTTCCGGCGATGGGTGATTTTTCGCGGCAAAAAAAAGTCCCCGTCGCAAGGCGGGGACTTGATTCGGTTTAGAAATCTCTTTTCAGTTTTTAGGATAACACTTTTCTTTATCAGCCGGCTGGGCTTGCAGCTCAACCTTTGGACCGCCGTTGAATTCACACTTGACCTGGATTTGCTTGGCGTTCGAGAAGTCGCCGTCGTCCGAGCACTTGTTGGAGGTATCAGTGTGAAAATAGCTGTCCAACATCCATTGGCCATCAAAACCGAGGGTCTCCGAATAGGTATATGAGTCTAACCACAAAGCACCCGAAGCACTAGCGCCAGCTTCGCATCTGATTTCTACTCGCCAGCACTCTCCGTTGCTAGTTGCAAAGGACTCGTCCCTGTCTTGGCCTGGTTGGTAGCAATTTACGTATGCGTGGGGACCGATACCACCTGCCTGCGCAGCTCCCGTTACACCAACGGCCATCAACGCGACCGAAACATCTCGCAATGTTTTTTTCAATTCCCCGTCCCCCTCTTTGAAGTGGATGCCCGCTTGCGTGACACGCATTATAAGTTTTTTTGCAATACGCTAAACAATCCTAGTTTAAATTAAACTCCTCATCAAGGGGAATTGACTGATTCATTATGGTGCCACCCTTGGTCAATCCAGCGCATCAGGTCGCAGATTTCATTGGGGGGGTGTCCGTCTTCCTGAAGGTAGTTGGATTCTCAGCTGAATAACGCCCGGTTTCAGTCGCTTTCCGGCCTTCTCGGGCAATTCAACCGGCGTGTATTGGACGGATTGCGGCCTGATTTGAAACTCCAATTATCTCGCGCTGTTAGGTCAGGTTCATCAGACTGAATCTCCACCGCGGCCCCAACCCTCTACCGGCTTTTCAACAGGGGTTAGCCCGGCAGTATTCGAACACTGTGTTCCAGTGGAAAACAGCGTCCGCGTAACGGAGAAGTCCGCGCCGAAGGCGTTTTTCGTCTTCGGCGCACATATCGGGCGGATCATCCAACTGGTCGATAATCGCTTCATGCAGGTTCTCGACTTCTTGCCTCCATGAGGGCGACGGATCATCAACAGAATCGAGGGCATCCGACAGGAGGCGAAATTCGTTGGCGAGATACTGCAGGTGAGAAGTTTTCACCGTGCCGCGCAGAGTCGCATTGGGATTGGCAACGTTCAGGCTGCGCCGTAGGAACTCGGCGAATAATTCGATTCGCGGTACCGGGTCACCTTTCCAGGGTATCTTTAACCGGGAAAATGCCCTGATCAGCTGGCCCATCACCGACCACTCAAAGGCGAAGACATCGGGATCGAAAACCCAGCCACGCTTGTCAGCCGGCAGGTGTTCCAGAGTAAATGGCAGCACAACACCAAAGGCGTTCGGGTACAGGAATTGCAGGATATCGCCCAGCAGAGTGTCTTCACCACGCCCCGTTGGATAAAGCGGCGCGATGTAGCGCGAGACGTCGACCCCGACACAGGTAACCTGGTGCAGCCAGCCGTCATTATAAAGGCTTGGCCACGCGCCTCCCCGGAAAATGAGGCGGCTGCACTGTTTCAGCTGCCGGTAGCGCTCGTCGTCGCTGGCAAAGCTTGTAAACGCCTGCTTTTTGGGCGAGAAGAAACGGTGGTTTGTATCCGTCCCGGGATCACCCAGCACGCCGTTGAGGCTGTACGATACGCGGCTGAGCTGTGGACGCAGAGTGGCCACGTTGCCAATGGCCACATCGAAGAAAGCCGACTCGCCCCCTTCCCCACCGAAAAAGCCGATCACTTCGCCCACCGGATGGCCGAGAACAGCGGCGTGCGCTGCGAACGGATCCTCGTGATACGGCTCCATCTTGTGCCGCATCTCTTCCAGGTCGAGCAGGAGTTCGGTCTTCTGATGCCGGTCGAACCGCGGCGCCTGGGGCGCCCCGGGAAGCCGTGCTGCGTTGATCACGGCATCGTCATCGACCAGCAACAGGCGCCGGCCCGCATGGCGCAGCAGCGCGAGGTTCTTGGGAATGCCGTACGTGGATTCGCTCTCTCCCGCTTCCCGCTCGAGCAGCCAGCGCGCATCCCGTGCCTGAGGTAACGCCTGGAACAACCTGTCCAGAAATGCCTGCTGTTCGGCCGGTCCCAGGTAGTGGATGTCCAAACGTTTCGCGGCCTCCCGCACCAGGGCGCGGTTGTCCTGTTGTGCCTGCGCCGACCGCGAGTCGTCGATCACCTCGTAAAACCATCGGTTGCCGAACCGCTCCTCGTTGGCGACCAGCGAATCCAGCAGGCGCTTGAGTGCTGCCGGCCGCTCGCAGGTGATGATAATAATGCGTGGCGGATCGGACGGCGCGCCAAGGCCAGCAGCGCCCTGCCGAATTTCCGCAGCGAGCTGGCTGGCGCCCTGGAAAAGCCCCTTTTCCACCAGTTGCGCCAGCACGGCTTCCACGTCGGTATTGCTGCCTTGCAGGTCCGGCAGCCTGTCGGCGATGATCTCAGCATGTTTCGCCAACGTGCGAAACACCCCGAGATCGCCGAGGACCGACCGCCAGCTGGCATCCAGCACCGCTGAAGAGCCGTCGTCCTGTCGCACGATCAGGAAATTTTCATCGTCGAGAGGGGAGGCCAGAAAAGGGGCCAGGGCCCAATGGTCCAACGGATTTTCAGGGAAACTCATCGTGGTGCTTGTTGGATTCAAAAAACGCTATACACGACACCTGGTGTTGAAAAAGGTCGCTCGAGGCGTGCGCCGCGGCATCGTTGCTGGCCACTGATGACAATGCCAGACGTATGCCCCCACGCCAGCCTGTCCGGCCGGCCTTTCAGAAAGAGGCCGCCAAAACATAGGCAACCCCTGGAAACCTGTCAACTCGAGACAATAGGGATGGAACCCAATTTCGGCCCTCAGCCTGCCGGCAGGCTGAAGGCGAAAAACACCCGAGGCGACATGGCCTTCGCAGGCAATCGAGCCGCTTGCGCCCTCGCCTGGGGTCCCTTATGTTTGTTTGATGGGGCACGAATCGTGACACCACCTGGATGGCGGTAAAAAGCCGGGTTTTGCTGGCGTTGCTGGCGCTGTTGTTCGCCCTGGCCGGATTACTCCTATCCGCTCGCGCGCTGTACACAGAGATACCCATCGTTGCCGGGCCACCCTCAATGTTGGATCCGGAAGGCTTCGAGGTACTCGAGGGCACGGTGCCGGACGGGGAATCCCTGGTGGTATCCATAAGGCCCGGGGGGGAACGAATCATCGTCCGCGCCTCTGCGACACCAATCGACGCATCGGTCATCAAAGCTGCAGACATCGCCATGGAAGCACTGCCCGAGGGGATGCAGGGGGCGATCTACTGGCGGCGAGCAGAGGCCCGTCGACCGAATCTCGCGCCATTGCCGGCGCCCGTTAACGGCCAGGCGCACCTAGCCTTGGCACACCTGCCCGGCTGGTCGGGAAGCGTCAGCGAAATCGGCCTCCTGTTGCGCGGACAAGAGGGACAGGCTCTCACCTTGCACGGCATCTCACTGGTGCCCCACTCGCTCACCTCGAAGCTGCGCGCCGACGTGGCGGCCCTCCTGCGGCCCGAGACATGGAGCCAGCGTTCCATCAATTTCCTGGTGCCCCCCAGAACAACCGGGGGTATCCCACTGACATCCGTTGCTGCTGCAGCGCTGGGTTTCGTCGTCCTGTTCGCCGCATTGCTGCTCTTATTCGGCAAGACGCGGCCTGCGGCGCCGACGGTCGTGGTCTTTGCCTTTATCCTCGTCTGGCTGGCACTCGACGCGAGATGGCAGAGCGTTCTGCAACACAACCTGGCCGATGCCGCCGAAACCTACACGGGAAAAAACTGGTCGGCCAAACAGGCGGCGGGGAGGGACGGCCCACTGTACCGCTACGCGGAAGAACTCAAGCATTCGGTTTTTCCCGACGTGCCGCAACGCATCTTCATCATCCACAACTCGGAGGGACACAAATACGCCCGGTTGCGTTTGCAGTATCACCTGCTCCCGCACAACGTTTACAACTTCGGAAAGGAGTTGCCAACGCGTTTCTCCCGCGCCGGCGACTACGTGGTCTTCCTGGGGAAGGTGCCCGGGGTAAGCTTCGACGACGAAGCGTTGCGGCTGAACATCAAAGGTCAACCCTCGATTCCGGCGGAAAGGATCCACCGCTCGCGCATGGGTACCGTGTTCAGGATCACGCGTGAGGCTTCCTGAGCCGATGCTCAAATGAGTGGATTTTTCGTCTCGTTGTTTCTGCCCTGGCTGGTGGGGGTCCTGTGGCTCCGGCGACTATGGCCGGGTGCACGCCTGCCCGAAGTGCTCGGCTATGGCTACCTGGTCGGCGTCCTGATCGTGACGCTGCTGCTGCGCCTCTGGAATCTGGCGGGACTCGAGTTGCGCTTCCTTCCGATTGCCCTTGCCCTGTCGGTTGTCGCGGCCCTGTCTTTCATACTCGGCACGCGTCCAGCGGCGCCCACCGGCACGACATCAATGCCAGGTCCAGGCGCCCGGGAGAGAACCGGGACAGCGGCGGGGACTTCTTGTCTGTGGCGATGGGAAAACCTGGTGTTCGCCTTTTTTCTCGGCTTGCTGGCGTGGCGATTCGCCATCCTCGTGGAGGACAACCTGCTGCGCCCCCTGTTTTCCTGGGATGCCTGGATGAACTGGGCGCCGAAGACCAGGGTCTGGTTCGAACTGGGGCATCTCGCTCCTTACGTCAGTCCACAGACATGGCTGGAAGGCGCCTCGCTCGACGGCGCCTACACGCTCGGCAACTCGCAGGCGTGGGACTACCCGATCACCGTCCCCCTGATCCTGCTATGGACCGCGCTCGGCCTGGATGCGTGGCACGACGACCTCGTCAAGATGCCGTGGGTGCTGTGTGGCGCTGCCCTCGGCCTGGGCGTTTACGGCCAGCTACGGAATCTCGGGGTGTCCCGGGCGCTGGCGATCGTTGCCGTCTATCTCCTGCTTTCCATCCCCTACCTCGAGATTCATCTCGTCCTGGGTGGTTATGCCGAAATCTGGCTTGCGACTGCGCTGTGTTTCGGCTTGCTGGCATTTTTGCGGTGGCGCGAGACGCGCAACCCGGCAGACCTGGTCTTGGCGCTGACGTTTGCGGCATTCTGCTTGCTGATAAAAAAACCCGGGGTGATCTGGGGCACGTTGCTGGCGCTGGCCATCGTGGTCGAGGTGTTGCCGCGATGGGTCTTGATGATGATCGCAGCGGGAGTGGCCGCCGTCGTGGCCCTGATATTCGTGGCCGGAGGGGTCAGTTTCTCGCTCCCCGTTATGGGGGACTTCCGGCTCGCGGCTGACGGTATCACCCTGCCCTATCTCGGCAGCCAGCCCTGGCACTTTACGGATGTCTCCGCGCCCCTGGTCGACAGCCTTTTCTTTTCAACAAACTGGCATCTTTCTTGGTACGCGGCCGTCGCACTTCTAGCCGCGGGAATCTTCACGGGCCGCGTTCATCGCAAGGATGTGGGGCCTTTGTTTTTCCTGGTCGCAACACTGGGCACTTTCCTGTTGATCTTCTTTTTCATTCCCAGGTACTCACGCGAGGCCCTGAAACTGGTCACGCTCAATCGCGCTATGCTTCAATTGGTGCCATCGATTTTCGTATTTATGGTTTGGTGGTTTTACGCCCCGCAACAGCGGTCCGTGCAAACGGAACGATGAAGGTTCGGCAAACACGATTCCCAATCTAAATGTTTTCTATCGCGGCGCGCATTATTGATGTCCTGGTGGTCATTGCAGGCGGCTGGATGGCCTATCGGCTGCGCTGGAACGCATGGGTTCCCGCCGAAGAGGAACTCCTGGTCCTGCTGCTGGCCACCGCCGTGACGATCATCATATTTCCCGTGGCCGGAGCCTATCGACAAGGAAAGGAAGCGCCTGGCGCCGGTGAACTCGGAAATGCTCTTCTGGGGCTGTTTGCGGTTTTCGTGCTCCTCATTCTGCTCAGCGCCACGACCAAGACAACCGCTGAATTTTCGCGGCTCTGGATGGGTTATTGGGGACTTATCACGGGCTTCCTGCTGGTGTTCGGTCGCTTCGCTCTGATGCGCGTCAGCGATGCGGCCATCGCGAGGGGTTGGAACTACCGGTTCATTGCCATCGTTGGTGACGGCGATCTCGCCACGCACGTCGCGCAGTCGCTGCGCGCCTCGCCCAGGGCCGGCTATCGGGTTGCCGGCTTCATATCCGACACGGACTCGGACGCCCGACCCGCTGACCGATTTCTCGGCGCCATCGAGGACATCGACAACCTGGCCCGCACGCATTCTCTCCAGGAAATATGGATCGCCCTTCCAATCTCGGCCGAAGGGCGCCTTCAGGAAGTTCTGGGCGCCCTGAAAAACTGCCTGCTGACGGTACGATACGTTCCCGATGTTTTTGCGCTTCGTCTGCTGAACCACGTACCGGACCGTATCGCCAACCTCATCACCATCGAACTGAACGGATCACCGATCCGGGGTGCGAACCTGGTGATCAAGACGGGGCTCGATCTGCTTGTCGCCACGGCAGCCCTACTTGTCACCAGCCCGCTGTTGCTTCTGACAGTGGTCGCAATCAAGCTGACTTCACCCGGACCGGTTATCTACGTGCAAACCCGCCATGGATGGGATGGGAAACCAATCCGAATCTACAAGTTTCGCACCATGAGCCAGGCCGCGAGCACTTCGAATGAGTTCATCCAGGCAACACGCAACGATCCAAGAATTACAACAATCGGTCGATTCTTGCGACGGACCAGTATTGATGAACTGCCCCAATTTATTAATGTGCTTCAGGGACGTCTCTCCGTTGTCGGCCCAAGACCTCATCCCGTGGCCCTTAACGATGAGTTCAAAGACAAGGTAAGCACGTTCATGCAACGCCACCGCGTAAAGCCGGGGATCACGGGCTGGGCCCAGATCAATGGCTTCCGGGGTGAAACGGATACCCTGGAAAAGATGCGCAAACGGGTAGAGTTCGACCTGTATTACATAGGAAACTGGAGTGTCTGGCTGGACCTTAAAATCATCGGACTGACCGTGCTTGGGCGATTCCTGGATTCGAGCGCGTCGCAGGAACACGTGTCACCATAGGTACCGAATTCACGTGTTGATCGCCGGTGGTGAGGACTTGTTACTTTTCCGATTCTCCATGCCCTTTCAGACTTTCCCGGAGTTGAGATTCCTCATCGAACGATCGAAGGACATCGTTGGCCTTGTTCCGCGAAATAGAACGCTCGGTATTCCATACCGCATTGGTGACTTGAGGGACTGGTGACAATGCCTGCTGGAACCCGCCCCAATTTCTTCATTGTCGGTGCCCAAAAAGCGGGTACGAGTGGATTGGCCGCCTGGCTGGGACAGCATCCTCAAGTCTTCATGTCCTTTCCCAAGGAGCCTGGCTATCTCGCGTTTCTGGAAAAAGGATACCCCTTCCTGGATGGCTATGGCCGGCCGAGTCCAGCCAGGCAGTTCGTCGTTGGCGATAAGGCGGCTTACCTCAAACTCTTTTCAAGTGCCTCCGATCGACAAACAATACGGGGAGAGGCGAGCACCTGGTACTTTTCGCTCCCGGGAGTGGCTGAAAGAATAAAAAACTTCAGTCCCGACGCGAAGGTCCTGGTAATTCTGAGGAATCCGATGGATAGGGCCTACTCGGCCTGGTGCCATGCCAGAAGAGACCATCTTGAACCCTGTGAGGAGTTTTCCCGGGCTCTGGAGATGGAGCAAGAGAGGGGCGAGGTCGAGTTCCTGCTCCGTTACCATCGGATGGGCATGTACAGCGATTCGCTGGCGGAGTACCAGTCGGTGTTCAGCCTGTCTCACCTGATGGTTCTGTTCTATGAGGATCTTGTGGGCGATCCGGAGGCGGTTTGGAAAAGGCTGCGTGTGTTTCTTGAGATTGACAGCTCGGGAGCACCGCCAAGACCGCGGAGATTGAATCGCTCGGGTCAGCCCCGGTCAATGCTGTTGCAGCATTTGTTGCGGTCCCACCGCTTGAAAACATTCGTTCTCAGCATCGCGCCCTATCGCAGCGCCATCTGGATCAAGGAAACACTGGACAAGGCGAATCTGAAGCGATTCCCCCGACTCGACGAGCGTACGCGGCTCCAACTCCAAGACTATTATCGGGAAGACGTTGAAAAACTGGCTCGAATGACCCAGCGGGATCTCAGCCCATGGTTGATGTGAATGAAGACAACCGCTGATCCCTTGTCATCTCGTGCCATGAGGGAATATTTCGGCACTCGACTGACACCCCTCACATTCGGTGAATGGCTAACCTTCATCGCGGAGACCGTAGACAGCGGCCAGCGGCGCCGTCTATCCGCGAATCACAATCTGCACAGCCTGTACTTATTACACGCTCATCCTGCCATGAAAGACTTTTACGCCCGCTGCGACAACTGTTATATCGATGGCATGGCCGTACGCCTGCTGCTGGTCGGGGCAGGTGTGACCACCAGCAGAGATCAGAGATTTTCTCTGATGGATACCTTTCCTGCGCTGCTCGAGCATGCCCGACAACAAAGCTGGACTCTTTTCTACCTGGGCTCGCAAGCAGCAGTGGTCGATCAGGCCCACGAGCGCTTGAAGCGGGAATTCCCCGGTCTGAACATTCACCTGCATCATGGTTATTTTCACGATGATGATCGTGTTATTAATGCGATCAACGAGATACGCCCGGATTTGCTGCTGGTGGGTATGGGAATGCCGAGGCAGGAAAAGTGGCTGTTGAGCCATATCGACCATCTTGATGTGGCTGTGGCGACATCGGCCGGCGCCACCTTGGATTATTTTGCAGGCGCCCAGGCCAAACCGCCAGTCTTGCTGAGCAATCTGGGCCTGGCGTGGCTTTTTCGCCTGGTCCATGACCCCGGCCGGTTGTGGCGTCGCTATCTTGTAGAACCCTGGGCGTTGGTGGGTCCCACATTGAAGCTATGGACTGCGAGTTAGGTGGCTACCTTGAATGATCGACCCCGGCTGCCGTGCCCATCGCGAGTAATTTTTCCATGATACTGCCGCGGGCTCGAAGTGCTGCCAGACAGTACTCCAGACGAATTCTTGTTTTGCGCCGCCATTGTTTGGCCCAGGATCTGTTTTTCATCTCGTCGCGCAATTCCGAAGCCGTAGGGCGCGATTCGATAGAGAAATGCCGTTGAACGTCACGCAGCAGGCGTTTTTCATTGCTGCGCAGGTACCAGCGCCCCCACCGGGGTGCCGCAGCGTATTTGTTCAATCCGTGAATCCGATACATGAAACCCGGATAATCGTTGTAAAACTTGGTTGCGCCCAAAGCAGAAGCGCAGCGTACGATGACTCCATCGGCGGAAAAACCATGTCTGTTCGCTTCTTGTTGCGGAATTCGGAAAATGTGTTTTGCCACTGGCCCCAGTCGCACAGTGTTGTCAATTGATTCGGGCAGCGACATGATCTTGTCCGCTAATGATCTCCGAAGGGAAAGGCCGGAGGTTGGAACCCCGACAAATTCATGGAACAGCAGCGCCGCCCACTTGGTCGGACCTACTGTTCCCCGGGGAAAGGCCATGCGATCCAGGATCTCGCGCATTTCTACCGCCCGCGCGCTATCCTTCCCGGCAATATCGGGCTTAGTAAAAACGAAAGACACATCTTCGTTTCTGCGGTAGATTTTTCGCAGGTTTGCCAGGTAGCCGCTGAGAAAATAATCGTCGCTGTCGAGCAGCACTACGACATCGCCCCGCGCCGCAGCAATGCCCGCGCGGACCGCCTTCATTTGCCCTTTATTGCGTTGTTCTATCAGCAACAGGTCACGATTCCGTTCGTATTCCTTCAAAATCAACAGTGACCTGTCAGTTGATCCATCGTCAACAACAATCAGCTCATCCAATTGACCCAATTGATTCAAGGCACTGTCCAGTGCCTCTTCCAGATAGGACCCATAGTTGTAGTTGTTAACTACGACAGAAAACCTGGGAAAGTCGGGTGAAACATTCATAAACTCAGGAAGCCCGACAGTGAACAATTACCAATTTAGGGAGCGATTAATTGCACAAGGCGTGCTCGTAACTATCATATCAATCGGCCACTTAATGCCGTTGCCGTGGCAAAATCTACTTGTTCCTTCGGTGCGATCAGAGGCTAGGATTCATCGATGATACGCCCGGCGAATATCGTTGGATTGATGGCGATCTCGCGTCTGACCAGTAGCATTAACCAGAGGCTTGAGAACAGGCCGCTAATAGCGCTCGTTAGTGCTGCTCCAACAGCACCACCATTGGGTACGAGCACAATCAGCAAAAGAAGATGGATGACAGACGTCGATATCATAACCCGGGGAAGCAGTCGCTGGTGCCCCGTCATCAACAGCAGGTCTTTTGCGGGGCCCGTTACAACTGTCACTATCTCTCCGATAGCGAGAACCACGAGCACTGGAGCCGCGTGGGAGAAGGCGTCTCCAAAGAGTGAAAGTAAAGGCGAGGAGAAAATTATCAAGACCAGCGCAATACCGGTGGTGGGCCAAAGACTACCGTGTGCAGCCCGTACTGTTAGTGTGCGAAGTAAGCCTCGCTCATTCCTGGCGCTCGCGGCAGCCATTTCGGGCTGGCTCACCGAACTGACGATAGAAGAAGGTACGGAAGCGAGTAGAGCCAACCTTTCCGCGGCAAAATAGGCCCCCGCCGCCGCGGGGCCGGCGAGGAACCCGACCAGCAGGACGTTTGAATATTCCATTGTCACAGACGCTGTACGAGTGATAAAAATTGGAAAAGAAGTGCGAAAAAGGTTCCCCGGGTGAAAGTCGGCATTGATGCCGACTTTTTTGTTGGCGGACGGGAGTTTTGCCTGGCGCGATTTAAAAATAACGGCTTGTGGCACATAAACCAGAAAGATACTTATTCCGGCCAACAGCAACGTTAGATCGCCGGTGAGATTGCGCCCGGATAACCACCACACCAACACGGACAGTACAGCAATGATTACCGGACGAAGCACCTGCATGGGCAGAAAGGCGAGGATAATCCAGTGCCGGGCTATGGACATATGCTGATACAAAAGCGCAAGAGACACACCGGGGGCCAGTAATAGCGCGATGACGGATAATTCCCAATAGAAGTTATGATTGGGAATCTTGCTGCCCAAAAGAACCATACCAAGCGCTAACATCAGCAAAAGCGCGGAGGACATTGTGAGCAGCAGACGGGCCCGGTCGATTACGGCAGTCGCGGCCCGATCGTTTTGATGCGCGCTCAACGAGGCAATGAATCTGCTCGTGGCGACGGGTATTCCCATGGCTGCGAGCGATCCGACCAAGAAAAGAAGCGATTGTCCCCAGGCGTATTTACCGTATTCCAGACTGTCGCCGACGAGCCGGGCGAGTAGCAGCTGCAGCAAAAATACAAACAGAAGCCCTACGATACGAATCGAAGCAACCACGGCGCTTCGCTTGAGGAAACCCCTCAAATGGGAGTCTACCCCCCTCAGCAATAAACGCCTAATGCCCAAATCTATTATCCGGGATCTGCAGCCTGTCAACCGCGATGACGGGAACGTCTGCCTGATCCAGATTCCGCAATAAACACTTTTCCTCCGGACAAAACTTCACATTATGAGGACCAAAATCGTTCTTATCATTTATTTGCTCTCAACTGCAATAGATCGTTACCCATATTGTATCATTCGAATAGACCTGACAAAGCGCTTTGACTTACGTTTCCAGAAGATCATAAATCGCTATTTTGTCCTCTCTAGGTGTTCTCCACAAATTCCAGTGAATAGTGTCTTCTGTCTTTTCCAATCCGAAATTGGCTAAAACAATTGTTTTTTTGTCGGGAGATATTTTTGCGCCATGAGGTAACGCATTCTTTACATGTATAATCTGGATTGGTTCTTCCAAACTCTCATCAACAGATATGTCATATAGATACACTCTTTGATTAACTAGATCCGTAACAACACATATATTGTCAACACAATTTATGTTTTCCAGCCTACAAAATTCCTTCCTCAATATCAATTTTACCGGATGTCGGGAAAACTCTCCATTTTTGTTTATGGAAAAGATCATAATGCCATTCTCAAGAACCGGATAATGACGTTGTTGTATTACTTTCCTTGAAATCTTCCTAAGCACTTCCTTCGCCAGATCGGATACACCTCCACTGTTCCAAGCTTTTTTTGCATGACTGTAGTTTATAGACCGTTTTTCCCGCGTAGTCTTTTTCTTTTCCGAATTAAAACTTACAAGCACTTTTGTACCATCGGCATTGAAAGTAACTCCTTTGGCGTCACCGTAACCTTTGAAACAGGATTCTTGCTTATCTATAACATCTGTTATCTTGCCCGTTGCATCATCAAAACGATAGGATACTATTGCACCTGTTTTATCTTCTTTTTCACAATAGCTGACCACCAGTGTGTCATCGTGGATCGCTAGGCTATGCGCCTCACGAAGGTGCTTAAACGGCGTTTCGTAAATACTCACGGGCCCGGTTGACGGCGCATTAATCTCGTATACCGCCAGCTGACTCGGTTTATCCATCTTGTGTACGTTGCCAACTATAATGTGATTGTCCGTTACCAGTAATCCATGAGGTCCATCTAAACCTGCATCGGGATTCTTGTAGACACGTGTTAATGAGCGTGATTGCGCATCAAACAGACGGACTTCATTATTTTGCTGGAAAGTGACTGCGAACATCGACCCGGTTGGATGAAATGACACTTCCGGGATCCTGCTTGGTCCACCTTCATTCGGAATCGCCTTGGTCAATCTATACACTGAATCACACCTCGCGTTGGTAGGTTTATGCCGTTTTAGTAGATTCCTGGAACATTAAACCCCCTCTTTCAGGACCTCTTCCTGCAGAACCATTGGTTCAATGGTCTACCTGTTACCCGGCAGCCCGATACTATTCGGAACCTGCTGGAGATGATGGTCAGCAGGAGGGGAACTGAAAGTTCGACTTCGTCCCCTTTTCACCCCTTCCACGTCGTTTCAACCGCCCCTATTCCTTTACCGCCCTTATCCGCCTCGGTGCTGGATCAAGGATGCCACGGTCCAAAAAAACATGGCGATCTCTAAATCTTGTCCACCAGCCCCGATCTTGATGCTGGATCCCGCCTGGTAACTTGCCTAGCTTGCTGTGTACCAATGGAAACGAGACACAATGATTCTTGTTGAGCTCCTATTTCATTTCCTTCAACAACGAGTGGGCCACGCTGCTTCAAGGACGCCCAGAAGGTCGGCGAGCAGGCAAAATGCTCTATTAGACAGCAATGTTACCAGCCATAGTCTTCGCCAGTAAGTTCGTAAAGTGCCTTGTTATGAGGCAGGAAATAATTATCCAGGTATTCATAGATAACCGGATCGATTTTGGTTCTGTTGTGTCCAATGTTGCGGGGCATCAGGTCTTTTACCTTGAATTCTGCCTCTACCCCAACAAATTCAAAAACCCGTCTAAGAGTACTATCTGTATTATTAAGGAGCTCATCACTGCTTAAGACCAATATCTGCTGCCAGGAAAAGTATTGAAGAAACCTTTCCAACTGTATCTTGTAAAGTCCCCGACTCTTGTAGGAATAACGCCTGAAAACATGGCCCCAATAGTCTTTGCTCTCAATTGCAGGTCTTAGCCTTTCCTCTTCTTCCTGCAGGGCTTGGTAAATGGATAAATGTTCTTGCTTTGTCCGTACTTCATGGAAATAGTGAGAAATAGCCCTTTCCGTCGGATTTCTCAAAATAGCAATAAGTTTTACACTGGGTATAAAATTGAAAATCCTATTCGGCACAAGAGGATTGAAAATATAACCAGGTGATGCCTCAAAGGTCTTGAAAACCGTCCGCGTTTTTCTTCTTAGGGGAAAGTGAGCACGGTACCACGCCTGATCTCCGATAAAGTCTTCTGTGTTCAGTACTGCTCCTTGGTGAAAAAAATTGAGTTCTTTCTCGCTTGATCGAATAAGCTGAGGATGTTGCGCCAGATAAGCGAACAGGCTCGATGTTCCGGATTTCATGGCTCCAATAATTATGAAATCCGGCAAAGCCCGACCACGCCAGGTCGCTCGCCGATGTGGCCAGGTTATACGGTACTTTACTTTTCTTAACGGTCTTTTCACTCGAACGGGTATCATTTGCTTGAAAGAAGACATGGTGGGCGGGTCTCTCATATGGTTTCTGCCGCAGACCGATAAATCAGCTCTTCAACGTATTTACGATGTTGCAACATGCCGGGCGCCCCGATCAATCCGTTTTTACGGTGCGATGATCGGTTACAGCACGGTCGGCGCTGGAATTTGATTGAATGACGCCCCATATTTCTTCACGGCCCCTTTAGCTCGTCCTTCTTAAGCATTCTAGATCATTCTGGGCCTATCATGCTGTGCATTGGGCGGATTGCACCTGGTCCGCCCTCCTCCGGCCGTATGGTGCTATTGCGCACTAAATCCGGTATTCTTTAACACAAAGTCTTAGAATTTTTCAGGATCCGGACTCGGTCTCCAAAGACGAATCGACAGAATGCCGGGATAGATCCAGGGAAGCCAACGGATAACGTTGTAGCAACGAGCCCAAGCCCTGCGTCCCAACGCGTTTCTGTGATGCTGAAAGCTCTCGTAAAGTCAGGTTTCGCCCAGGCCGCGCGCTGGACAGGTCAACTACGGGCGCGTGAGAATCGCCGGTGCGGCTTCTTGTCGATTCTGTGCTTCCACCGCATCCTGCCCGAAGCGCAGCGGCAGACCTACTTCAATCCGGTGCTGGCAATCACACCGGAGGCCTTCGAAATAATCTGCTCAACCTTGAAGCAGCGCGCCGAGGTCTTGCCGGTCGCCGAGGCGGTCGCGGCCTTCCGCGAAGGCGCACCGCGCGCCCATCTCGTCGCGTTCAGCTTCGACGACGGCTACCAAGACAATCTGCAATTCGCGGCACCGATCCTGGCCGCGCATGAACTGCGAGCCAGCTTCTACGTGGTTGCGGACCTGATCGGTAAGCCGCAACCGCCCTGGTATGACCGCCTCGGGCGCATCGTGCAGGAACTGGCACGTAATGGTCAACCCGTCGACGCCCGTGGGCACGGTCTGGAGCCCGGCCGGCGCGGAGCAGCACCGTCCGCCGTCGTCGGGGCGGCCAAGGAGCTCGGCCCCGACAGCCGGCGCGCCTTGCTGGACGATTTGGAATCCCGTCTCGCTCAGCCCCCCGTCTTCGACGCGCCCGATCGCATCATGGACTGGAAGGACCTGCGGAGCCTGTCCAAGACAGGACACGAGATAGGCTCGCACAGTCGTCGCCACGAGATCCTGCCACAGCTCGACGACGTACGGCTGCGCGAGGAGATCCAGGACTCGAAGCGGATCCTTGAGCGGGGGCTCGGCAGCCCAGTGCGCAGCTTCTGTTTCCCGAACGGAGATTACGACGCGCGCTGCTTGAATGAGGTCGAGGCGGCGGGATACGAAGCCGCACTGACCACCCGATCAGGTTCAAACCCGCCGGGGACACCGCTATACGAGTTGCGCCGACACTTCGTGCACCAGCGTGCCTGGTCCGCGCCGTCCGGACGCCTGTCGCCGGTCTGGGTACGCCTCGTCGTTGCCGGTCTGTGGGATCGAAACTAGCTCCGACAGGAAAGGCCGCATGAGAGTCGCTTACCTCGCCAGCCAGTATCCCGCCGTATCGCACACCTTTATCCTGCGCGAGGTACAGGCGGTGCGCGCGCTCGGCGTCGAGGTCGAAACCTTCTCGATCCGCCGCTGCCAACCAGTCCCAGCGCTGGGTCCGGACGGAACCGATGAATGTGCCCGGACCAGGTACTTGGTTCCGGTGCGCCCTCTGTCCTACCTTGCTGCGCTGGTTTGGGCTCTGTTCACGCGCCCAGGCCGGCTCATTCGCACTGGCGTCCGTGGGGTGCCCTGGAACCTGGCGCGGGG
>JBDLIZ010000058.1:0-16157 GCA_039714615.1 Pseudomonadota bacterium
CATCATCGCTGCCGGACCAGCATCTGCATTACCTGCTCGAGTTCTGCCCCTTGCGGTGGCTCATCCCACTGCATCACCACACCGTTGGGAAAATGCACCCGACATCCCCCGGCAGGGCGCGGTGGCTCAGCAATCTTAACCGCGGTAAAGCTTACCGTGGCCTGATCCTCTGGCAGTACCCCCAGGGCGCGAAGCCGCTTGTTCCAATAATATAGGGTCGTGACGATCAGACCATTGGCCTTGGCGTACACGGCCATCGGCTGTTTCAGCTCCCCACAGCGCTTAAGGTGATCGAGCCAGAAACGATGTGTCTCTGTGAGCGTTACTTTAGCTTGTTGTTCCATGATGTTCTCCTTTCGCAGAACATCATGCACAGCTATCTCGGCTTAGGGTAGGTGGGGTTGATTTTGCGCTTACGATGTATTCCTCACCAAAGCGTTTTGGGCATGAGGCCTTTTCAGTCCCCCCAGTTTGTCAGAAATCTCGACCTCTAACCCAACCGCTGTCAATGCTTTGCTTCATGGCTGATGGCATAAGCCGTATTTTTCATAGACTTTCATCACCTGAAAAAAGGTTGGCGGCACATTGGACGATTGGCGTTTTCGAACCTTTCTCTATCTCATCTTTTTGTTTTCGAGCCTGGTCTCCTCATCCTGTTCTAACGATGACACAAACTTGAATTCAGGCGGTTCCGTGGGTGATAACGAATCGACTCAAAATGATGCGGCCTCGGGTGATACGGATGCCGATGGAGTCAGTAACGGTTCCGCTTGTCAAATAACCTTGGTGCAAGCCGATATGCTGCAACAGGTTAATGACGCCCGATCGAAACCACATCGCTGTGGCGATAAAGACTATTCCGCCACGGCTCCGTTAAGTTGGGATTGCAAGCTAAAACTGGCCGCTTTGGCGCATACCACAGATATGGCAGAAAATAATTTTTTCAGCCATACCGGATCGGACGGCCTGGATCCCGGGACGAGAATCAGTGCTCAGGGCTACAGTGCAGTGAGTTGGGGAGAGAATATCGCGGCAGGATTTTCTACTATCGAATCGGTCATGATCGCCTGGCTGGAAAGCCCCGGTCATTGTAAAAATATCATGAGTCCCGCATTCAAGGATCTGGGCATGGCGAGAGTGCAGACCTCAACATCGGATTTTGCCATGTATTGGACTCAGGACTTTGGAGCATCCGCCGTGAGCAATCCGGCGCCAGCTGACCAACCTTTTATCTACACCGGTCAACTCAGTGGGGAGGGCGTTCGACGTTACCCGGATAAATTGTAGGATTAGCCCAACATAAATAAAGAATAAACCCGGAAGTCGGGCCTGATTGATCTCTTTGAATACTCCATCCTATTTATTGACTATTTTGGTCAGGTATTCTATGCTCAATCCTGATTAAAATACTCGGGTATTTAGCGGGCACGAGTTATATCCAAGTCCATTCATTAAGGAGGCGCAGGTATGTCATCCGCCGGTCAAGAAGTAGAACAATTAGTAGGTCGAGAGTACGAACACGGTTTCTTTACCGATGTGGAGTCAGACACCGTGCCCCCCGGTCTCGACGAAAGTATTATACGTTTTATCTCGGCAAAGAAGAATGAACCCGAATTTCTGTTGGAATGGCGCCTGAAGGCCTACCGCCACTGGCTGACCATGACCGAACCCCATTGGGCGAAGCTCAATCTGGCGCCTATCGATTATCAGGCCATCTCCTATTTTTCCGCACCCAAGTCCAAAACAGACGGTCCGAAGAGTCTCGACGAGGTGGACCCCAAACTGCTCGAGACCTATGAGAAGCTGGGTATTCCCCTGGAGGAGCGGGCGGCCCTGGCGGGTGTGGCCGTCGATGCCGTCTTCGACAGCGTCTCGGTAGCGACCACCTTCAAGGACAAGCTGGCTAAGGAAGGTATCATTTTCTGCTCCTTTTCCGAGGCGGTGCGAGAGCATCCGGATCTGGTCCGAAAATATCTCGGCACGGTGGTGCCATCCACTGACAATTATTTTGCCGCGCTGAATTCCGCGGTGTTTACCGACGGCTCGTTTTGCTACATCCCCAAAGGCGTGCGTTGCCCCATGGAGTTGTCCACCTATTTCCGGATCAATGCCGCCAATACGGGTCAGTTCGAACGGACCCTGATCATTGCCGAGGCAGGCAGCTATGTGAGTTATCTTGAGGGTTGTACCGCGCCGAGGCGGGATGAAAATCAGCTTCACGCCGCTGTCGTGGAGCTCATTGCCATGGACGATGCCGAGATCAAATACTCGACCGTGCAAAACTGGTATCCGGGGGATGAAGAAGGCAAGGGTGGGGTCTATAATCTGGTCACCAAGCGCGGAGACTGCCGCGGCGTCAATTCCAAGATTTCCTGGACTCAGGTGGAGACCGGTTCGGCCATTACCTGGAAATATCCCAGCTGCCTATTACGGGGTGACAACTCGGTAGGGGCATTTTTCTCGGTGGCCCTGACCAATAATTACCAGCAGGCCGATACCGGGACTAAAATGATCCATATCGGCAGGAATACCCGTAGCACCATCATCTCTAAAGGCATTTCGGCCGGTCACAGCCAGAACGCCTATCGTGGTTTGGTCAAGGTGTTGAAGGGTGCCGAGAATGCGCGTAACTACGCTCAGTGCGATTCGCTGCTGATGGGTGATACCTGCGGTGCGCACACCTTTCCCTATATGGAGGTAAAGAATCCCAGTGCCCAGGTCGAACACGAAGCGACTACTTCTAAGATCGGTGAGGACCAGTTGTTCTACTGTCTGCAGCGCGGTATCTCGGAAGAGGATGCGGTCTCCATGATCGTAAACGGCTTCTGTAAAGAGGTATTTAAGGAGTTACCCATGGAATTTGCCGTGGAGGCCCAGAAACTAATGAGTGTAAGTCTTGAAGGCGCCGTAGGTTAACCCCATGATTGATCGACATCAAGAACTACGGAGTTGAATGAATGATGATTAAAGCGAAAGAATTAACTGCGGTCGTGACCCTGACCGACTCGGCCATCAAGCATGTCAAGGCGCAGCTGGTCAAACGGGGCACGGGTCTTGGCCTGCGCCTGGGTGTGAAAACTACGGGATGCTCCGGTTACGCCTATGTCGTCGATTATGTCGATGAGGCCCATGCCGATGACCATGTCTATTCGGTTAGCGATGGCCTGGCGGTATACGTGGATCCCGAAAGTCTTCCCTATGTCAAGGGAATTCAACTGGATTACATCACTCAGGGGTTGAACTCCGGATTTGAATTTCAAAACCCGAATGTCAAGGATACCTGTGGTTGTGGCGAGAGCTTCAGTGTATAGAGGTTATTAACAATATGTTGACAATAAGCAATTTACAGGTAAGCGTTGATGGCAAGGACATCCTCAAGGGCATCAACCTCCAAGTCAACGCCGGTGAGGTCCATGCCATCATGGGTCCCAACGGCTCGGGCAAGAGTACTCTTGCCCATGTCTTGGCGGGGCGCCCGGGATATGAGATACAAGGCGGGAGTGTCTCCTATCAAGGTAAGGATCTGTTGGAGATGGCCCCGGAAGAACGGGCCCAGCAGGGTATTTTCCTGGCCTTCCAGTATCCCGTCGAGATCCCGGGGGTTAATAATACCTATTTTCTAAAGACCGCTTTGAATGCCGCGCGCCGGGCCCATGGCCAATCCGAGTTGGATGCCATGGATTTCATGCAACTGGCCAAACAAAAAATGAAATCGGTGGGCATGGATGAATCTCTGCTCAAGCGCGCGGTCAACGAAGGGTTTTCCGGAGGTGAAAAAAAGCGTAACGAGATCTTTCAGATGGCGGTGCTGGAACCGACGCTGGCCATCCTCGACGAGACCGATTCGGGCCTGGACATCGATGCCCTCAAGGCGGTCTCGGCAGGAGTGAACGCCCTGCGCAGTGCCGATCGCGCCATCATCGTAGTCACCCATTACCAGCGCCTGTTGAACTACATCGTCCCGGACTATGTGCATGTGCTTTCCGAGGGGCGGGTAGTGAAAACGGGTGACCGGGGGCTGGCATTGGAACTGGAGGAAAAGGGTTACGCCTGGGTGCAGGAGGCGGCCAGCGCATGAATGCCGTAACCCCAATGAACGATCATTACCAGGCGCAGTTCCAGGCGGCTCAGCGGCAATTTCCGGGCCAGGGTGTGGCTTGGTTACGGCAGGTTCGGGAGCGGGCCTTCGCGAGTTTTAGCCACAGCGGTTTCCCCAGTCCCCGTCATGAAGACTGGAAATATACCAACATCAGGCCCATTGAAAGGCATGCCTTCCGCCTGGCCGCGGAGTCATGTATCGGTCTGGTAGAGGATGATTTGGGGGATACCTTGCTGGCACCACTGGATACTCACCGGCTGGTATTCGTCAACGGTCGTTATACACCCCAGTTGTCCAAACCGGGCAGACTTCCCGAAGGGGTAAGCCTATCGAGTATCGCTGTGGCGATAAACGAGACACCGCAATTACTGGAGGCGTTTCTTGCCCGCTATGCCGATCCGGCGGCCAATGGTTTCTCCGCCCTGAATACCGCATTCATGGGCGATGGCGCACTCATCCGGCTGGAACCCGGGACGGTGGTGGACAAACCCATCCATCTGTTATACGTATCCACGGCTCAGGGTGAGCCCACTGTCTTTCATAACCGTAATCTGCTGCTGGCCGGACAGGGCAGTCAGGCGACCGTCATCGAGGGCTATGTCAGTCTGGGGGATTCGACCTATCTGAACAATGTCATCACCGAGATCCTGCTGCAGGACCGGGCAAGCATCGAGCATTACAAGCTGCAGCAGGAAAGCCTCAAGGCCTATCATGTAGCGACCCTTCAGGCACACCAAGCCAGGGATAGCCGTTTTACCTCGCATTCGATATCGGTCGGTGGGGCGCTGGTGCGCAACGACATCAATGCGGTGCTGGATGCCGAGGGGGCCGAGTGTCATCTCAATGGTCTGTATATCGTCGGTGGCCGGCAGCATGTGGATTATCATACCTTGATCGATCATCGGCAGCCCCACGGCACCAGCCGAGAGTTCTACAAGGGCGTACTGGCGGGTCGCTCCCGGGCGGTGTTCAATGGCCAGGTCTATGTACACCAGGATGCCCAGAAGACCGATGCCACCCAGTCCAACAAAAATCTCCTGCTATCACCCGATGCCGAGGTGGATACCAAGCCCCAGCTTGAGATCTATGCCGACGATGTGAAATGCAGCCATGGGGCGACGGTGGGCCAGCTCGATGAACAAATGCTGTTCTATTTGCGCTCTCGGGGTATCGAGGAAGGTCTTGCCCGGGGCATGCTGACCTATGGTTTTGCTCACGATATCGTCGAGCGCATGGGGATTGCGCCACTGCGTTCCCGGGTTGAAGCGATTCTGCTCAAGACATTGCCCCATAGGCATTCCATGAAGGGGGCGCAATGAGTACCAGGGCCGAATCATTGTCTACCACCAACGAGCCCTTGGCCTTCGATGTGCATCGGATCCGCCAGGATTTTCCGATACTCGATCAGCAGGTCAACGGCAAGCCTCTGACCTATCTGGATAACGGGGCTACGACCCAGAAACCCCGTTCGGTTATCGATGCGGTGGCCGACTACTACAGGCATTCCAATGCCAATGTGCAACGGGGGGTCCATACCCTGAGTGAACGGGCCACCCAAGCCTATGAAGGGGCCAGGAACAAGGCCAGGGCCTTTATCAACGCCGCCGATAAACGTGAGATCATATTCCTCAGGGGTACCACCGAAGCGATCAATCTGGTGGCCCAGGGCTTTGCCCGGCCGCGGCTGAAGGCCGGTGACGAGATCATCGTCACCGAGATGGAGCATCATTCCAATATCGTGCCCTGGCAGATGGTGTGCCGCCAAACCGGGGCGGTGCTCAGAGTGGTGCCCATCAACGATGCCGGGGAACTGGTATACGAAGAGTTCCTGAAACTGTTCAACCAGCGTACCTGCCTGCTGGCGATTACCCATCTATCGAACGCCTTGGGTACAGTGACCCCGGTCAAGGAGATGACCCAGGCGGCTCATGCCCAGAACGTCCCGGTGATCGTTGACGGCGCCCAGGCCGTCGCCAGGCAGAGCGTGGACGTCCGGGATCTGGATTGTGATTTCTATGCCTTCTCGGGCCATAAGCTCTACGGGCCTACGGGTATCGGCGTGCTGTACGGAAAACTGGCCCATCTGCAGGAGATGGAACCCTATCAGGGGGGCGGGGAAATGATCCGGCGGGTGACCTTCGAGCAGACCCTGTATGCCGAACCGCCTTATAAATTCGAGGCAGGGACGCCCAATATCGCCGGCGCCATTGGCCTGGGTGAGGCGATCGATTATGTGACCGGGATCGGTCTGGAAGAGATCAGCGCCCATGAGCACGACCTGCTGAACTATGCCACCGAACGGGTAGCCGAACTTTCCGGGCTGCGTTTGATCGGAACGGCACGGCGCAAGTCGGGTATTCTGTCCTTCGTCATGGAGGGTGTGCATCCTCATGACATTGGTACCATCATGGATCATGAAGGGGTCGCCATCCGTGCCGGCCATCTGTGTGCCATGCCGGTTATGCAACACTTTGGGATTCCGGCCCTGGCGCGAGCTTCATTCGGGATGTACAACAGCCGCCGGGAAGTAGACGCCTTGATCTCGGCAATGCAAAAAGTATTTGAGGTGATGCGGCGATGAACGATCTACGCGAGCTCTACGAGGAGGTCATCCTCGATCACAACCGCAATCCCCGTAACTACCCCAAGAAACCGCCAGGCTGCAATCATTCCGCCCATGGTTTTAATCCCTTATGCGGTGATGAATTTCATGTCCATCTCAAAGTTACGGACGATATCATCGCAGATATCGGTTTCGAGGGTGCGGGTTGTGCGATATCCACCGCTTCGGCCTCGTTGATGACCGAGGCGCTCAAGGGCAAGAGCGTGCACTATGCCGAGGAGATGTTTCATGAGGTGCACAAGCTATTGACCGAGGAAAAGCAGGTGGGCGATCCCGCTGAACTGCTGGGGAAACTGACCGTGCTGACCGGGGTGAAGGAGTATCCCATGAGGGTCAAGTGCGCCACCCTGGCGTGGCATACCATGCACGCTGCGCTTAGAGAGAAGGAGGGAATGGTATGCACAGAGTAGAGAGTGGGACCATGTCGAAGATATCTGAGTGGTGGAACAAGTCAGACCCCCAAACCGAGATCGATACGAAGGCCCTTGAAGAAAAGGTGATCGCCACCCTGCGTACCGTATATGATCCGGAGATCCCGGTAAACATCTATGATCTCGGCCTGATCTACAAAATCGACATTAGCGCGCAGGGTAAGGTCGACCTCGACATGACCCTGACGGCCCCGGGTTGCCCGGTAGCTCAGACCTTTCCTGCTATGGTGGAGCAGACGGTCAGTCGGGTGGAAGGGGTCAAGGAGGCTGCTGTAGAGCTGGTTTGGGACCCCCCCTGGACACAGGATCGGATGACGGATGAAGTTAAGCTGCAGCTGGGATTGCTTTAGACCTAGATCCAGTAAGACTGGATCAGTAACTCTCACCTCATCCCTATTTTAGCAAACAGACAGTTGGTATTTCGTAGGTTGGGCTTCGTGTCTCAGCGCCAACCTACATTTTGGTTTTTGTGACGTCCCTTCCGAGCGGGAGAGAGGTAGAGTGAATGGCATTACTCCCTTTTCACGACACCCCTTGATGGGAACCCAAAACACCGGAGCTTATTGATGTCAGAGTGGGTCGATGTAGTAACAGAAGAAGCGTTCGCGCTGGGAACCTGGGAGACGGTCGATGTGGATGACGTTCTCATCGCCGTGTTCAACTTGGACGGTGAGTTCTACGCCATAGAGGATATCTGTACCCACGATGGAGGTACCCTCACGGGAGGCGACATCGAGGGTAAAGAGATCATTTGTCCCAGACACGGAGCCCGTTTCGATATTACCACCGGCGAGGTTCTGGCCGACCCCGCTTACGAGGATCTTCCTACCTTCGCCGTACGCGTCAAGGATGGCATGGTACAAATCCAGACCTCCTGATCTCTGGGGGTTTAAAATAGCCTTAGCTTTAAAAAATTCAGGTAAAGCATAATAGATTTTTGTCGATCCTTTTCGTTAAATGGCTACGGCTATTCGCCTCACAAATCCGCCGGGAGCGGATTTGGACAGCCTCTGGCTGCTCAACGAGGGCCAACCAGGGATGGTTGGCATCAAACGATCGACAAATCTGCCTCAGGCCGTCTTTCCCTCGCTACGATCACCTAAGTCCGACAGGCTCCTGGGTATCAATTAAAATAGCGAGTATTCAAGCGGGCATTGAAGGCCTAAAATTGAGCAGGAGTGGTAACGGAATAATAGGATATAGGCACTATGCTGTTAATGATCGACAATTACGACTCGTTTACCTATAACCTAGTGCAATATCTGGGTGAACTCGGGGCCGAGGTCAAAGTGGTACGCAATGACAGTATTACTCTGGATGAGATCGAGGCCTTGGCGCCGGAGCGTATTGTGATTTCTCCGGGTCCTTGCACGCCGAATGAGGCAGGTATCTCGCTGAAGGTGATCGATCGTTTCAGCGGCCGATTTCCCATCCTTGGGGTATGTCTGGGGCATCAGAGCATCGGACAGGCCTTTGGCGGGCACATCGTTCATGCTCGCGCAATCATGCACGGCAAGACCTCGATGATCCATCACCAGGCAGAGGGGATCTTTAGTTCTCTGGAATCACCTTTCGAGGCGACTCGCTATCATTCGCTGGTGGTGGAACAGGACACCCTCCCGGACTGTCTTGAGGTGACGGCCTGGACAGAAATAGCCTCTGGGGAGCGGGATGAGATCATGGGGATTCGACACAAGGAATTCCCAGTCCAAGGCGTGCAATTTCATCCGGAGTCTATTCTCACCGAGCATGGACATGAATTGTTACGTAATTTTTTGCAACATTCCTAACGTAAGATAGGATAATACATGAACTTGCAAGAGGCTATCCGTGCGGTCACCGAGCGACGAAACCTGACCTCAGAAGAGATGATATCGGTGATGCGTACCATCATGACCGGGGAGGCGACGCCGGCACAGATCGGTGGGTTTCTGGTCGGTCTGCGGATGAAGGGCGAGACGGTGGATGAGATCGCCGCCGCGGTTTCCGTGATGCGCGAGCTTGCCACCGAGGTTCGAGTCGGCAAGGACCATTTGGTGGATACCTGCGGGACGGGCGGCGATGCCTCGGGCACGTTCAATATTTCTACCGCCGGCGCCCTGGTGGTGGCCGCGGCGGGGGCACGGGTGGCCAAGCATGGTAATCGCTCGGTTTCTAGCCGTTCCGGCAGTGCAGATGTGCTGGAGGCGGCCGGGGTGAAACTGGATTTAAAACCGGATCAGGTAGCACGTTGCATCGAAGCGGTCGGGGTGGGGTTTATGTTTGCTCCAATGCATCACAGTGCAATGAGACATGCGATCGGCCCCCGCCGAGAGATGGGGGTGCGCACGGTCTTTAATCTACTCGGGCCATTGACCAATCCGGCAGGTGCACCCCATCAGGTCGTAGGGGTATTCAGTGAGCAGTGGTTAAAGCCCCTCGCCCAGGTCCTGAAAAGGCTGGGCAGCGCGCATGTGCTGGTGGTCAATGCCGAGGACGGTCTTGATGAGATCAGCATCTGCTCGCCAACCCGGGTTGTCGAGCTTAAGCGGGGTTCAATCGTCGCCTATACTCTCTCACCAGAAGAATTCGGATTGTCGCGCTCAAGTCTAGACACCCTGCGTGTGGAAACCGCTGAACAGAGTCTAGAGATAATCCGAGCAGTATTGGAAGGGCAGGCGGGCCCGGCGCGGGATATCGTATGCCTTAATGCCGGGGCGGCGATCTATGTCGCGGGCGTATGCCCGGACCTGCGCTCAGGGGTGTTGCTTGCTCAGCAGCACATCGATAATGGCAAGGCGCGAAAGGTATTGGATGATCTGGTATCATTTACCAATGCCGTGTAGGCTGTAATTTTTAATGAGTACTCTACCTGATATCCTGCAAAAGATACTGGCGCGCAAATTCGAAGAGATCCAACAACGCTCCACCGAGTTGAGTCTGCGTGAACTCAGTCGAAAGGTCGAGGCCGCCCCGCCCGTACGCTCTTTTTATGATGCCCTCGACAGTCAGATTAAGGCCAATCGAGCGGCCGTCATTGCCGAGATCAAGAAGGCCTCGCCTAGCAAGGGAGTATTGCGGGAAAATTTCAATCCTGAGGGCATCGCCCGCAGTTATGCCCGTGGGGGAGCCGCCTGCCTTTCCGTATTGACCGATAGTGATTTCTTTCAGGGGCATGAGACCTATTTGACCCTGGCGCGTCAGGCCAGTGGTTTACCCGTATTACGAAAAGATTTCATCGTCGATCCCTACCAGGTCTATGAGGCCAGGAGTATCGGTGCAGACTGTATCTTATTGATCGTTGCCGCCTTGGGAGATCCCAGCTTACGCGAATTAGCGGCGCTGGCGGTAGAAATGCAAATGGATGTTTTGGTTGAGGTCCACGATGAACAGGAACTCGACAGGGCGCTGGTCTTAAATGCCCCATTGATAGGAATAAACAACCGTAATTTGCGCACCTTCGAAACCCATCTTGATACAACCCTGAGGTTAATCGAGCAGATTCCCGATGACCGGCTCGTGGTCACCGAAAGTGGTATCAACAGTGCGGAAGACGTGTCCCTAATGAGGGGGCAGGGGGTGCAGGCCTTTCTTGTGGGGGAGGCCCTTATGAAGGCTGATGATCCGGGAGAGAGGCTCCAGGACCTGTTTCGGTAGCACTCCTCAATCCAAAGGCGGTTTTTACCGCGTGCCAAACACCACGATGGTTTTACCGCGGGCGTAAATCAGCCCCTGTTCTTGGAGTCCTTTGAGCACCCGTCCGGCCATTTCTCGTGAACAGCCGACAATCTTAGCGATCTCCTGTCGAGTAATGCGTATCTGCATACCATCGGGATGAGTCATGGCATCGGGTTGTCGGGCCAGCTCGAGCAGCGTATGGGCAATACGCCCAGTGACATCCAGAAAGGCGAGATTGATCACCTTGCGACTAGTGAGGCGCAAGCGCTCAGCCATCTGTGAAGACAGCATGAACAGGATTTCGGAATCATGATGGCTTAACCCCTTAAACTTGGAGTAGCTCATTTCGGCCAGTTCACAGCTTTCTCGAGCCACTACCAGGGCACTGCGCTGCTCGATGTCGAACAAGCCCATTTCTCCGAAAAAATCCCCCTTATTCAGGTAAGCGAGTACCATTTCATGACCATTGTCGTCTTCTATCATCACCCTTACAGAGCCCTTGAGGATATAATAAAGTGTGTCCGCGGAGTCCCCCACGTGGATGATGACGCTATGCTTGGGGTAACGTTTGCGGTGACAATGTTCCAGGAAATGATCCAGGATAGGGTTGGGGGTAGGTTTTAATGGTGCAAGACTAGCCATCGCAGGATACCTTATGCTTGGTTTCGATGAGATACTAAGCGTCAACTCAAGCTAAAAGTTTATGTAATTCGCGCTCTTATGTCGATTCGGCCGTATTGGGCTCGATTATCGGTATGATATTTCCGATATGCATTCCAGCTGGACTGTACTGCGCATTGTAGGGTTTTTACCCCCCAATACGATGATTTCTTTACCTGAAATAGAAAATATTGGGCAAGTATTATTGTCAATAAGAGGAGGCGGTTTGAAGGCCCGAGTAAAATGGCTAGACCATATGACATTCGTGGGTGAAACCCCTAGTGGGCATACCGTGGTCATGGATGGCCCGCCGCAACACGGTGGCCGTAACCTGGCGGCTCGTCCCATGGAGATGTTGTTGCTGGGAATGGGCGGATGTACGGCCTTCGATGTGGTGCGGATACTTCAAAAATCCCGTCAGGAGGTTACCGACTGCGTCGTCGAACTGCAGGCCAGTCGCGCTGACCGTGTTCCAGAGGTGTTTACTGAAATTCATATCCACTTTGTTGTGAGTGGGCGCGGGCTTGCAGAAAAACAGGTCCAACGTGCCATTGATCTGTCAGCGAACAAGTACTGCTCCGCCTCCATCATGCTGGGTAAGACGGCAAAGATCAGTCATGATTTCGAACTGATTGAGGTCTGAGAGCTTGTGAATAAATCCCCTCACGGCTGCGGGCGTCCCTGAACGCGCCTGGCCGCGTTGCGGGTCCCCCAATATCTGGTCATGTAGAAGCTCGCCACACTCCCAGATATTGGGACTCCCGCGCCTTGCCAGACACGCCCAGGAGCACCCACGCTTCGCGTGGAGATTTATTCACAAGCTCTGAGAAACCACAATAACGCATTTTGGATGCGACTGTGCGGTTCATTCATACCCAATAAGCCGTTTTGGTCATGACCTTGGAAGCGAGGGTCATCAGCCCTCTAACCGGGCCAGGGAGGTTTGCCGCACCTGCACTGCTGGCCACATGGGCGTGGTGGAGTTCATCGGTTTTCATTTGTTCAAGAATGGCTCGGCTCTCCAGGTCCGAATCCGAGATGCGCTGCAAATGATCATCCAGGTGATTTACCACCTTGTGCTCGGTCTCCTTGACGAAACCCAGGCTCCAGCGGTCACCTATCAAACCGGCGAAGGCGCCAATAGTGAAAGACCCTAGATACCAAACCGGGCCCAGCATGCTTTTATGGCTGCCGAGTTCTTCGAGGCGTTGATCGCACCAGACCAGATGGTCGTTTTCCTCTACCGCGGATTGTTTCATCTGTTTGGCGATGGTGGGGTCGCGAGCCGTTAACGATTGTCCCTGATACAGGCCTTGGGCAGAAACCTCACCGGCATGGTTAATACGCATCAAACGTGCAGATTGTTTGCGCTCTGAGTCGGACAGCTCCGAGAATTCAGTGACGGCATCAGCGGGGTTCTTACGACCAGAACCCATGGGTCGTGCATAGATGGTTCGCAGTGCCTTGTCTGTTTCTACGAGTAGTCGGTCTAAGAGGTTGTAATGGCGTAGCATGAGGGTATGGTTCCATTAACAAGAAGATTTATTACGTATTGTATAGTACCTAGATCCTGCAAGTGATCTAGGTCGTAGTCACCGATGTTGCCGAGTGGTGTGGATCACAGATCTTCGATCTGCCGTGCGAGTAGGGTCACGGGGTGAATGACTTCGATATTAAGGCCCTTACGTCTTAAACCAGCCTGCAGGTGCAAACGGCAACCGATGTTCGAAGTAACGATTATACTTGGTTTCAGACTATCAATCTCGACCAGCTTGTCCTCCAGCAAGGCATCCGCCATGTCCGCCTGGGTCAGCATGTAGCTGCCAGCAGCACCGCAACAATAATTATTATTCGGCAGTGTGACCAGGTCAATTTCCGGAATTAAAGATAGGATTTCGAAAGGAGCCGCTTGGTTTTTAAGTATATAGCGCTGACTGCAAGGGGTGTGAATCGCAACCTTGGTCCAAAGAGGGTTCAATTTCAGCGGTCGAGAAGGAATACGGTTTGCAAGAAAGGTACAGATATCAGTATGTCTGTTGGAGAATAGTTTTCCTTGTTCCAGCGGTAGATGTTGTTTGTATTCCGATAATTGAGCTCCGCAGCCCGTAGCCATGGAAAGCACCGCTTCCAATTTAGGATGTTCGAAGGCGGTGAGATTCTGCCGCAGGTATTTCATCGCCTTGCCGGGCTGTCCATTGTGTTGATGAATCGCACCGCAGCAGGTCTGATGCTTGGGAATCCATGGTTCATAACCCATGTATTTCAGTAAATGCATGCTGGAAGACAGGGTATCACGATCCAGAATCTCGGCAACGCAGCCCGTGAACAGCGCAATGACACCATCGTCGTTGGGGGTTAAAGGTGTTTGATGGTAGTGAATGGCTTGAGCAGGTATGGGGCCCAGGAAGGTCACGGTTCGTCTGAGCCGAGATGGGATCGGCCAGCGGGTCGAGATTAGAGCATGCGGTAATCCGGATCGATGAAATAAAGAAAGGAGCCAGGATGCAGCCATCCGTAGTCTGCGCCCGGAAACCAGCACGTCTGCTAATATCAATGCAAAATGACCTTTCCAGCTACGGCCTTTGTTTAAAATCTCTCGAGCGCCATCGATCAACTCGCCATAGGGTACCTTCGCAGGGCATACCGTTTCGCAAGCTCGGCAGGTGAGGCATCCTTCCAGGTGCATCACTAGGGGAGTGCTGGCAGGCAATTGGTCGCTACTCAGTGCGCGGATGAGCGAAATTCGACCACGAGGTGAATCGGCTTCATTTCGAGTTTTAAGGTAGGTCGGGCAATGGGGTAGGCACAAACCGCACATCACGCAGCGGTTGGTGGCACTTAGGCTTTCGTTATTCATCTATAACCCATAGCACTGGTTGGAAAAAACGGGCTATAGGCGGATCATTTTTCACGCGAAATATTATTGTTTTGAGGAACATTAAATATCCATTGTAACGGGAATTTTCTTTGCAGCGGGATCACACTAAGGTCATTACTATGTCATTTTATAAGCGTCACATATTCTTTTGCACCAATCTCCGTGAGGATGGGGTCTGCTGTAATGAGCACTATGCCACCGAGATACGGGAGCATGCCAAGCAGCGAATCAAGGCGTTAGGGATTAACGGACAGGGCAAGATCAGGGTCAATGCGGCCGGCTGTTTGGATCGATGTAGTGAAGGCCCCGTTGCGGTCGTCTATCCCGAGGGTGTTTGGTATACCTACGAGAGTAAGGAAGATATTGATGAGATCATCGATGAACACCTGGTCAAGGGCCGGATCGTTGAACGTTTGCAGATTTGATAAGGATATCCAATATTTATTCGAAAAGGCGCTTGACAAGTAGATTGGTATATAAGAAAATAATGGCATACTGAATCAGCGAGTTCGCTCCTGACTCAGTATCTCCTCCATCCTCCCTTGGTGGTAGATATTAAGCGCGGTTCCTACCTTATATTGGCCGCGCTTTTTTTTGCCTGAAAACTAAGAATAGTCCACGGTAAATTCACTGGAAACGGAAATTGAACTTGTAACTCACCGCCGAGTTCGGTAGTATTTCGCGCCTTCTGTGCGCACACCTTATGGTATGGAAAAATCACCTATTGGTCTTTATTAACCGTTTTCTCACACACGCAAGTCTGCATTCCGGAGTATTTTGATGAAAACCTACAGCGCCAAACCTGACACTGTACAACGTGAGTGGTTTGTTGTGGATGCTAAGGGTAAGACCCTTGGACGTCTGGCGAGCGAAATCGCTCGGCGTCTGCGGGGTAAGCACAAGCCAGAATATACCCCACATGTGGACACTGGTGATTATATTATTGTCGTCAATGCCAGTAAGGTTCACATCACTGGCAAAAAAAGGACCGACAAGATCTATCATCATCATACCGGGTACATCGGTAACCTTAAATCCATCAGCTTTGATAAATTGATACAGAAGTTCCCAGAGCGCATCATTGAGAAGGCCGTTAAGGGTATGTTGCCAAAAAATTCACTTGGGCGGGCCATGTATCGTAAATTGAAGGTTTACCCTGGCCCTGAGCACAAACATGTTTCTCAGCAACCTAAGGCTTTGGAAATATAATTCGCTATGATTGAGAATCAATATTACGGAACCGGCCGCAGAAAGAGTTCCTCAGCTCGCGTGTTGCTGCGCCCTGGGAGTGGAAGTATCACGGTCAACAAGCGCTCTCTCGATGAATACTTTGGACGTGAAACCTCTCGGATGATCGTGCGCCAGCCGCTGGAGGCCATGGAGATGTCAGAGAGATTCGATATCCATGTTACTGTGCGTGGTGGAGGCTTGAGTGGACAGGCCGGTGCCATTCGCCTTGGGATTGCTAGAGCGTTGATAGTATATGATGAAGGCTTGCGTCCAGGCTTGCGCAAGTCTAGGTTCCTTACTCGAGATGCACGGGAGGTGGAACGCAAGAAGGTGGGTTTGCGCAAGGCGCGCAAGGCCACGCAGTACTCGAAACGTTAACCCTGATTTTCGGTGCGCTGTTGGGGGATCGTCTAACGGTAGGACTACGGACTCTGACTCCGTCAACCAAGGTTCGAATCCTTGTCCCCCAGCCAAAAAAGTAAGGCTCATGTTGGATTCCAGGGTCGTGGTGTGGTAAAGGAGAGGCCTAGTTTTCCCACGGCATGAAATGAGCCCAACAGATGCAGATAAACATAAAAG